>JBAQEN010000586.1:0-3104 GCA_049286765.1 Methylococcaceae bacterium | reverse complement strand
CCCCCCTTCTGTATAGGCCAGTTAATCTGACAAAGTAGAATTAAAAGTCCAGCGTATAGATTCTATCGCCCTAACCCTCCCTGTAATGGAATGTTAAAAACTTTTATGATCACGATCATCCAACGCGTAACCTTCGCTAAAGTCACTGTCAATAACATGGACATAGGCAAGATCGATACTGGCATTATGGCGCTGGTTGCTGTAGAAAAAGAAGATACCCAAAGAAATGCGGAACGCCTGCTGGAACGCATCCTCAACTATCGCATATTTGCCGATATTAATGACCGGATGAATCTGAGTTTAAGGGATATTAACGGCGGTTTGTTACTGATTCCGCAATTCACTTTAGCGGCTGACACCCAGAAAGGCAATCGTCCCAGTTTTACTTCTGCCGCGTCACCGGAAAAAGGTCAGCAACTGTTCAGCTATTTGCGAGAGCTCGCAATCAAAACCTATCCGCATGTCCAATTCGGGCAGTTTGGTGCGGATATGCAGGTTTCACTTGTCAATAACGGGCCGGTTACCTTTACCTTAAGAACTCATGGGCATTAAATTAATGCCCTAAAATTTCCCTGTCAGTAAACTTTTACCCCTTTCCTGTAAGGCAATGCCCTACAATAGGCCCCTGAAAACGCTCATTCCGGGTCTTTGTCCATAAGAGAGATAACACACATGAATTCCATCGAAGCGCTTATCGCAACACTCTCCGGTTGGATCTGGGGCCCACCCATGCTGACGTTATTGGTTGGCACGGGTCTTTACCTGACTATCCTCTTGAAAGGATTGCAATTTCGCGCCTTGCCGCTGGCATTTAGACTGATTTTCCATAAGGATCATAGCCATGAGGGTGACATCAGCCATTTTGCCGCACTGATGACGGCGCTCGCCGCTACGGTTGGTATCGGCAATATCGTCGGCGTCGCCACAGCAATTACGCTTGGCGGGCCGGGTGCCGTATTCTGGATGTGGATGACGGGGCTGGTCGGCATGGTGACCAAGTATTCCGAAGCAGTATTAGCGGTCAAGTATCGAGAAAAAGGCCTGCACGGGATGCGTGGAGGTCCGATGTATTATCTTGCCAATGGCGCCGGACTGCCTTGGCTGGGCTGGCTGTTTGCACTGTTCACCGCTCTGGCGACCTTCGGCATCGGCAACATGACGCAGGCGAACTCCGCTGCCAAAATTTTCGAGGCCACGTTTCATATTGCCCCGTGGGTCACCGGCGTAGTATTGATGGTGTTAACGGCGTTGGTGATTCTGGGCGGCATTCGCTCGATCGGAAAATTTACCTCTATTCTCGTGCCGTTTATGATCGTTGGCTATGTGGGCGCATCGCTGACCGTGCTGGTGCTGAACGCCTCTGAAATTCCCCATGCGTTTGTACTGATTTTTCAACATGCTTTCTCGCCGGCGGCTGCAAGCGGCGGCTTTGCCGGAGCGACTATAGCCGCAGCTATGCGTTTTGGTATTGCAAGAGGCGTATTCTCCAATGAGTCAGGACTAGGCTCGGCTCCGATTGCCGCCGCCGCAGCGCGTACCCATGATCCCGTCAAACAGGCGCTGGTCAGCATGACTCAGACCTTTATCGACACATTGGTAGTCTGCACAATGACCGCACTCGTCATCTTGACCGCAAACGCCTGGACACACGGCATAAGCGCAGGTCAACTGACCAGCGCCAGCTTTAAGGAAACGCTGGGGGATTCGGGTGAACTTATTGTTGCCCTGGCAACGGCGCTGTTTGCCTACTCCACATTAATTGGATGGAATTACTATGGTGAGAAAGCCATTGAATATCTGTTTGGATCACGCAGTATCCGCATCTACCGTATAGCATTTATCGCAACGGTAATTGTGGGCGCGATGATGAATTTGGAATTCGTCTGGAATTTTTCCGATCTGATGAACGGCATGATGGCAATCCCAAACCTGATAGGCTTGTTGCTGCTGTCCAAAGTCGTTAAGGAAGAAACAGACCGGTATTTTAAAACCTGACTTGATCCCAATCAAGTGGATGTTCAATCCCGCCAATGGGTCACTCAATTCAGTCAGTTGCTCGGCGCATCCTTCTATAACGAACAATCTAAGTTGGCATGGTTGTTTTTTTAGGCTTAATGTCTGTTCTCGGCAGGCATACCGTTATTATCTCATTTCGACACTATTCCTGTGTACTTGGCAATTCATGACTGGCCGGGGAAGTTTTAGTGAATCTCTTAATTATTACCAACATCTGCAAAAAAATATTGTAACTTTTAAAAAAATCATTATAATTGAAAATCTTTGTTGGGTCGCTAGCTCAGCCGGTAGAGCACCGCACTTTTAATGCGATGGTCATGCGTTCGAATCGCATGCGACCCACCACTAAACACTTTGATTCAAAAAGCTTTTTAAGGATAAAAAGCCTCAGTAACTGTGTACTAAAACCATCGACTACAGTGATTTTACTAGTAGTCTTGTTTTTAACCTCAAAATGAGGGAAACACAGATGCTAAATTTCCATATTATCAAAGTTATTCTAAAAAACGGCGAAGCCCGTTACCGCACCATTCTTACCAAATCTGGTAAAGGCATCAAAACCAAAACATTTAGGCGCAAGCAAGATGCTCGCATATGGGGCAATCGTGCTGTTTTGGATTCTCAAGAGTACGAAGCCAAAGGCATTAAACCCTGCACCATCCTATTCAGCCGTCTATCCAATGAATACATTCAATGGTGGGCCGGAAAAGACCATGACCTGGTAAGACTGGTTTTATGGTGGGAACAACGCTTAGGCAAAACTCTACTATCCGATATTACACCCGAAATTATCAGGGACACACTCAAGCCAAAGAAATCCCTTTTGGACAGCAAGATCTTTCTTCCGATGCTGTATTTTTCGACATATTCAGATATGATTTTTCAGCCCAATTTATGGCTTTTGCTCTTGCTTGGTTTAAATTTTCTACGCCTTCTTTTTCGTTAAGTTTTTTCATATATTGGTGCATTTTTAACCTGTCTTTTGAAAATCTATAGGCATTAGAAAAACAAGCTGCCGCCTTACTTACGTCGCCCTTTATCCCGAAAACTTCGCCTAAATTTTCCCACGCTGTTGCACGGTCTGGGGA
>JBAQEN010000585.1:0-7181 GCA_049286765.1 Methylococcaceae bacterium | reverse complement strand
CCATTATGTATTTACCAAAATTTATAGTCAGATATAAGGCTATTTAGCTCCACCTCTTGCTAAACGACTACATGGTTACAGGAAGTAGAGCGTTACATGGAACAGTTGCCGAGAGGTTGAAGAAAGGAGATTAAAATAAACTACTTAAGCCCCTTCATACCAACCTTCTCCCTCCATGAAGAAGGAGCTGCCAAATGTTTGTAGATGGCTGTTCTTCCAAAGAGAGATGGCTTTCCACATTTCTACCCTACTATTAATGGATCTTGATTATTTCTTCTCGCTTGGCTTCAACAACCAAATCCTCAACCAGGCATCCGACGGGGTTACCAAGGTTCCTGTCTTTGTCTTCAAAGCGCACCAGCCAAACAGTACGAGACGGTTCCTCTTCAACATGTCCAATCATGGTAATTACACCACGAGTCCCTGCTTCGGCTAATATTTGCCCTTCGGCGCCACCCGGTATTGAGCCATCATCAAAAATCGTTTTCGCGGCATAGACTACATCACCTATATCTAAATCTTCTACTGTCATTTCAAAATCCTCATTTATTTTGTAGCAAAGCTTACATTGTCAGCTGAATTTGTGATTGAAACCCGTTTGGATAGTCGCTGCTTATTGTATTGATTCTTCATTAAGGCTTTATTAAACAATCAATTATAAAATTAGCAATGAAATGGCATACAGGTTGCTATAGGTATTAACAAGAACGATGCCACACATTCAGGAGAGCATGAAAAATGATTACATTAACAGAAAAAGCCATTAACGCTGTTGGCCGCTTTATTGCCAATTCGGAAACACCTTCAGCAGGTTTGCGGATTGAAGTCACTGATGGCGGTTGTTCAGGTTATCAATACGGTCTGAAACTCGAAGCCAGCCACGCGCCGGAAGACACCGTCATTGATTGCGGTGAAGTAAAAGTATATGTCGACCCGATTAGTCTGCCGATGCTAGACGGCATGTCCGTAGATTTCCTCGACACCATCGATGGTTCGGGCTTCAAGTTTACCAATCCTAATGCGGCTAAAAGTTGCGCTTGTGGTACTTCATTTAATACCAGCGCCGAAGGCACCGGAACTAAAACCTGTTCTTAATGCATTAGTAAACTCAATCCGAGGATTAAACCATGTGGGACTATTCAGACAAAGTAAAAGAGCATTTTTTTAACCCAAAAAATGCAGGCGCGGTCGTTGATGCCAATGCAACAGGCGAAGTAGGTTCAATCAGTTGTGGTGATGCCTTACGGTTGACGCTGAAGGTTGATGACGACAGTGAAATTATCCTTGATGCAGGCTTTCAAACTTTCGGTTGCGGTTCGGCAATTGCTTCTTCATCTGTTCTGACTGAAATTATTAAAGGCATGACGCTGGATGAAGCTTTAAAGGTGACTAATCAGGATATTGCTGATCAGCTTGAAGGATTACCACCGGAAAAAATGCACTGCTCGGTCATGGGGCGTGAAGCGCTGCAAGCCGCTATTGCCAATTATCGCGGCGAAGAATGGAAAGATGATCATGAAGAAGGGGCGCTGATTTGTAAATGTTTCGCAGTTGATGCGGTGATGATCGAGGAAATGGTCTGGGCTAATAAATTGCGCACTGTTGAAGATGTTACCAACTTTACCAAAGCAGGCGGCGGTTGCGCGGCTTGTCATGAAGATATCGAAGCTATCCTGGAAAAAGTATTAGCTGAAAAAGGCGAAAAATTTGACCCCAATGCCGCGCCTGTAGAGCAACCTGCAAAAGTCGCAGCAGTTAAAGCGCCATTAACCAATTTGCAACGCATCAAAAAGATCGAGCAAGTGCTGGAATCATTAAGACCGGCACTGTTGGCGGATGGCGGTGATGTAGAGCTGGTTGAAGTCCTTGGCAACACCGCTTATGTCAACATGACCGGTGCCTGTAACGGTTGCCAGATGTCGGCTATGACGATTGCAGGGATACAACAGCGCTTAATGGAAGTGATGGGCGAATTCATTAAAGTTGTGCCGGCAACGGAAATGTCGAAACTCGTTAGCATAGAGGCTGTGTCATGACTGATATTTATCTGGATAATAATGCCACCACCCGGGTTGATCCTGCCGTGGTCGATGTGATGATTCCCTATTTTCTTGAACAATACGGCAATCCCTCTTCAATACATAAATTTGCCGACGGCGTGGCGCGCGGACTTAAACATGCCCGTCAACAGGTTCAGGCGCTGATTGGTTGTGAACATGATTCTGAAATCATTTTTACATCCTGTGGTACTGAATCCAACTCCACGGCCATTCTTTCCGCGATCAAGGCGCAGCCGAACAAGAAAGAAATCATTACTACAGCAGTGGAACATCCGGCCATTTTAAGCCTGTGTGATTATCTTGAAAAAGATGGTTATACCATTCATAGAATGCCGGTCGATAAAGCCGGCCGCTTGAATCTGAACGCCTATAAGAATTTGCTATCCGATGAGGTGGCGATAGTATCGGTGATGTGGGCGAATAATGAAACGGGCACTATCTTTCCAGTTGCAGAAATGGCGGAAATGGCGAATGCAGCCGGTGTGATGTTTCATACCGATGCGGTACAGGCGGTCGGCAAAATTCCAATGATGCTGCAAGATACCAAAATTGATATGTTGTCATTATCCGGGCATAAATTACATGCGCCCAAAGGCATTGGAGTTTTATATTTGCGCCGCGGCACACGTTATCGGCCGTTGCTGCGCGGCGGTCATCAGGAACGGGGCCGGAGAGCAGGAACTGAAAACAGCGCTTCTATTGTCGGCCTGGGAAAAGCCTGTGAACTGGCGCTGGAACATATCGAGTATGAAAACACCAAAGTCAAGGCTATGCGTGATCGTCTGGAACGCGGTATTACCGAGCAGATTCCGCATTGTTTTGTAACCGGTGATCTATACAACCGTTTGCCTAACACAACGGATATAGCCTTTGAATATATCGAAGGTGAATCGATTCTGATGTTGCTGAATAAAGCTGGAATTGCTGCTTCGAGTGGTTCAGCGTGTACTTCCGGGTCATTGGAACCTTCGCATGTGATGCGGGCAATGGATATTCCTTATACTGCCGCACACGGTACGATACGCTTTTCTTTTTCGCGCTATAACACGATGGCGGAAGTCGATGAAGTATTGAAAGTGATGCCGGGCATCGTTGCCACTTTGCGTAAGTTGTCGCCGTATTGGGATGGTGATGGACCTGTGGCCGACCCAGAAAAAGCGTTTGCACCGACTTATGCGTAGGTTGGGCTGCATCTTTTCGCAACCCGACACAGCGCGGTAAATGTTGGGTTGAAACCGCACCAACCCAACAAAACTTAACTGTTGAGCAAGATAATGAAAACCCAAACCCGCCAAATTATCATTGACGACACCACGCTCAGGGATGGTGAGCAATCAGCCGGAGTCGCCTTTTCGCTGGACGAAAAACTGGCGATTGCAACGCAACTGGCAGGCTTGGGCGTACCGGAACTGGAAATCGGCATTCCGGCGATGGGCCCTGTTGAAAGAGAAGAAATCAAGGCTATTGCGGCTTTAGAATTGCCCCCTTCCCTGCTGGTCTGGTCAAGAATGCGACGGGATGATTTGTATGCCTGCTTAGGCTTGAATGTGGATAAAGTCGATCTGTCTATTTCGGCTTCCGACCAGCATATTCAACACAAGCTTAAACAAAATCGGCAATGGGTTTTAGATACCATTTCCAGCTGTGTGCAGGAAGCGCGAAATTTGGGGTTAGACGTGTGTGTTGGGATGGAAGATGCCTCACGAGCGGACGTGGATTTTTTAATACGCATGGCAGAAACTGCACAAAAAGCCGGAGCAAGCAGAATTCGTTTTGCTGATACCGTTGGCATTATGGAACCGTTTGGCGTTTTTGAGACGATCAAAAAGTTAAGAGCAGCAACCGATCTGGAAATCGAAATGCATGCTCATGATGATCTAGGGCTTGCTACTGCCAATACATTAGCAGCAGCACTGGCTGGCGCAACACATGTCAATACGACGGTTAATGGACTGGGCGAACGCGCAGGTAATGCTGCACTGGAAGAGGTCGTTGTCGGCTTAAAGCAATTGTATGGTATCGAAACAGGTGTTGATTTACAGAATTTTTCCGGTTTGTCAGCATTGGTTGCCAATGCCTCCGGTGATGCCATAGGTAGCCGCAAGAGTTTAATCGGCAAGGACGTATTCAGTCATGAAGCAGGCATTCATGTCGATGGACTCTTAAAAGACCCCAATAATTATCAAGGTGTTGATCCTGCCATAGTAGGACGCAGTCATCAACTGGTTCTCGGTAAACATTCGGGTACTCAAGGTGTGATTCATGCCTATAAACAGATAGGCATCGCGGTAACCCGATTACAGGCACAAAAATTATTAACTCAGGTCAGGCTTTTTGTAAGCGATACGAAAAGATCACCAAAAACTGAAGACCTGAATTTCTTTCATCAAAATCTTTAGAGGACGATTCATCATGAACGAACATAACGAACTGCAGTCATGCGAACCGGAAGTTAAAGAATCGGTAGAAATACCGGATCAGGATGATCGATATCCGGGTTCCTTTTTCAGAATACCCGGGCCGCCGATATTAGGCAAAACGGGTTGGAGCTTAAATTAATTGTTCCTGGTTCCCACGCGCCGCGTGAAAGCGCAGTTAAGGCGCGCTGCGCATACCATAGGGGTTCCCAAGGTGTCCGTGGGAACCCGCAAAAATACCTCTGCACAACAGGAGCTTAAAAATGGTTATGGTCATGTCAGATAATGTTAAAAAACAGACAGAAATGCCGCAGAGTTTTTTTGCCCAATGGCATGAAGATGTCCATTGTGTTTTTGGCCGAGATCCGGCAGCACATAGTATTTGGGAAATATTACTGACCTATTCGGGTGTCCATGCGGTGCTAGTGCACAGGATCAGTCACCGTTTATGGAAAGCAAACTGGAAATTGGCTGCCAGGATTTTAGCTGCATTTGCCAAAATGTTCACTAATGTTGAAATTCATCCAGGCGCCACCATCGGACGACGATTATTTATCGATCATGCGTTAGGCGTGGTGATCGGCGAGACAACAGAAATCGGCAATGATGTCACTTTATACCATGGTGTGACCCTGGGCGGCACGACCTGGAATAAGGAGAAACGGCATCCAACACTGGGGAATAATGTGCTGGTGGGTTCGGGAGCCAAAATTCTTGGGGCTATTACTTTAGGCAACAATGTCCGTGTCGGCGCTAATTCAGTGGTGGTAAAAGATGTGCCGCCTTGTTGCACTGTGGTTGGTATTCCGGGGCGCATTATTCAAACCAAAGGCACCAAAATTCAGAACAGGCATGGTATTGATCTGGATCATCATTTGATTCCTGATCCTGTTGGCAAGGCTATCGGCTGCTTGATTGAGCGGATTGATGAGATCGAAGCCAGGCAAACAGGAAGCAAGGTAACCGACGAAGAGAGTTGCGATGTATGTGAAGGGGAAAGTGTCTGCGTTCCCAGGAAAGAAAGCCCGATGAAACTGGCTGCGAGGGCTTAAATGGATCTGTTGGATTTTGAAGCGCAAGGTTTGTATTTTGAAGAGCCAGATGTTGCCGGAGTTAAAGAAATGATAGCAAGCGCCGCAGAAAACTATGCGACGGGCGATGCCGAACTGCCGTTATTGAAAGCTTATTTTCTTGCGCCTGAATCATTGAACGTATTGGTCGCCCTGAACCGGTTTTACTATTACCAGCATCGGCTGGAAGATGCGTTAAATGCTACTCATAAAGCCTTGGCTGTCATCAGACCTTTGATAAATTTTCCCGAGGATTGGCGTGATCTGCAACAGAGCCATATTAATGATGCCCCGGCGAATTTATTGACTCAGGTCAGACTGTATTTGTTTACGTTAAAAGCCATAGGTTTTTTGAACATGCGTTTGGAGTATCTGGATGTGAGTCAGAGCATTTTTGAAAAACTGGTAGCATTGGATAGCAAAGATCGAATCGGTGCAAAAGGTTTACTGGAATTGGTTAATAAACGTAAAGATGAAACCACAAAATTTTTATTTTCGGAGCAAGATTATGTTTAAAGTGACAACTGATTCATTACTGACCATCGTAGCTTTAGTGGCTTTTATTATTCTGGCAATATACCTTATAAATCAGGATGTCTCATTAGTCGGCCCTATCTAATTACCGGAGAATACCCATGAGTTTTGAAGAAGAAATGGAAGAACTGGAATCAGCAGAAGATTTCTTGCAGTACTTTCAACTGGAATACGAGCAAAGTATCGTGCATGTCAACCGCTTGCATATATTGCAACGTTTTCATGATTATTTACAAAAAGCCGGCGATGACATGCCTGAAAATGAACCGGCAAAGCGAGCCGTCTATAGTAAATTACTGATGCGAGCCTATCAGGATTTTGTCGAGTCCGATGCGCAAACCGAAAAAGTGTTTAAGGTATTTTCCATGGGTGAGCCGCAGACTACATTTGTTTCCCTGGGTGATATAAAAACATGAACCCTGATCGTTTCGATGAAGGCCGGTTTGAGTTTGGTGAATCCGTCCGGGTTACCAGAAACGTCCGCAATGATGGCACTTATCCGGGTATGGACGTAGGAACTTTGTTAGTTCGCCGGGGGAGTGTGGGCAATATCCTTAACGTGGGCACTTTTTTACAAGACCAGGTAATTTTTACCGTCCATTTCCTGGCTATTGACCGAATGGTAGGCTGCCGACTGGAAGAATTGATAGGCGCTGATGAGCCGTGGAATCCCAGCCGCTTTGAGTTCAGAGATAAGGTTGTTTGTAATATCGATTTAGGTATCCAGGGTAATATACTGTTTGCAAAAGGCACTGAAGGAGAAGTCTTTAAGGTTCTCAGAGACAGTGAACAAATTCAATACCATGTTGCCTTTCAGGGTAAAACATTGCAAGTGCCCGAGTCAGCGCTTGCTCCTGCGCACCCTGAATCATTTAATGAGCCAGAGGTTTAAAATGAATGTGTGTGACAAATCTGTTCAGACTGATCCTTATGCTTTGTTGAGAGCAGCTTTGACGCTATTCAAAAAAACACCTGATGAATTACAAGAAGCTGAATTAAGGCAAGCAGAAGTTCAGGCTATCAATGAGTTCAAAATTGAAAACCGGATACTGAATTCGCAAGAATCTGGAGCAGTGATTATTTCCGATAAGGAATTACAG
>JBAQEN010000584.1:0-8048 GCA_049286765.1 Methylococcaceae bacterium | reverse complement strand
ATGCAATTTAATTCACTTAATACTGACGGTCATGGACGTAGTGGCCGGCTTACTTTTGCGCATGGCATGGTAAAAATGCCAATTTTTATCCTGACGGTATTTAGTGACGCGGTCAAGCTATTAAATTCCTCGATGATTTAACGTGATAGGGTGCGCAATCATTCCAGCAGCTTTAGTGGACCATGGTTAGTGGGAGCGGAGCCCATTGGATGCGCTTCGCATTTCGGTGCACACTCTAGCCATTTATTTCAGCTAAGAGGCTATTTTTTTAGCAATTCGTTAAAATAAGCTGTCTCCATACACAACAAATTTTTAAGCAGTTATTGTTTTCATGTCTTCATCAAACACTATTTATTTCAGTTGCTCGACTTTAAAGCCATTAGAACAACAGAAAAAATCGCGTCTAGTTGCGGGCTTGCTGTTAATGGTAGTTGTGGTATTGCATGCGACTTTAGTGTGGTATTTTTTTAACGTATCTAAAACGGAACATAAAAAACCACTTGTCGTCATGGAGGTGGCAATGTTGCAAAAATCTGAGTCGAATGTAAAACAATTGGCAAAAGAACCATCACCGGTACAAGCTCCTGTCAAAAAAAAATCCATCAAATCCAATCCTGTTGTAAAACCATCTAAGCCGATTAAAAAACCTGTCGTGGTAAAAAAAACCACTGCCATATCTAAACGACAGCTGGCAGAAATAAAAGAAGTTATACCCATGCCGAAATTTGAGCCTGTGCCAACTTCTATACCCACGCCCGCTGTTGTTGCACCAGCACCTTCAGCTACATCAAATTCACGCGCCGCCGCTAAAACCACAGAAACAACAGGACATGGACGCGATGCCGTCAAAACTGTCGTTTCAGGTGTTGTGCCGTTGGTTCGTGTACCGCCGAAATACCCAGCTCGCGCTGCTAGCCGGCATATTGAAGGCTGGGTAAAAGTTGAATTTACTATTCAAACTGACGGTTCTGTAGATGATGCAGTCGTTGCTGAATCAGAACCCGAAGATATTTTTGATGATGCCGCACTTACTGCAATTGGCAAGTGGAAATTTAAGGAAAAAATTGTCAACGGCATCGCTGTACCACAACGCGCGGTGCAAAAGTTACAATTCAAACTGGAACAATAATTTTTTTAAATAATTTATACAAGGATAATGATCTAATGCCCATTCATCTCTCCCCCGAATTTATTATTGACATTACGCTTTACACATTGCTGGTTTTTTCAGTCACAACGTGGACGTTAATTTTTTTCAAAATCTGGCAATTTTTTTATAACAGACGCTGCAATGAACATTTCGAAAATGCGTTTTGGAATTTGCCTGATTTAAAAGAAGTAAAAACGTTATCGCCTGGATTAGCCAAAGGTTCGCAAGCGCGGCTTGCTTATGAAGGATTAACGTGGCTTGATGAGCATCAACGGTTAGCCGGCAAAACACTTAAACACTGCGGCGATCCAACAGAATTGTTGGAGCAAACCTTGCGCGTACAGTTGCAACAAGAACAACATACGATGGAAAGCGGTTTAACGTTGTTGGCAAGTATCGGCAGCACTGCGCCATTTGTCGGTTTGTTCGGTACCGTATTGGGTATTATGAATGCAATGCACGATATTACTGAAAGCGGTTCGACCAGTTTAGACGTTGTTGCTGGGCCAATTGGCGATGCGTTAGTCGCGACGGCAATAGGTATTGCAGTCGCTGTGCCTGCTGTTTTGGCTTATAATTTTTTTCTCCGGCGCATGAAAGTGCAACGCACGCGCCTGGAAAACTTTGTCGCGAGTTTCTTATCAGTGGCTTTAGATACTAAAAACGGGCAGGCATAACTTATGGCGTTTAAACCTCAATCCGAAGACGAAAGCGCGATGAGCGAAATCAACGTGACGCCTTTAGTGGACGTGATGCTGGTGCTGGTGATTATCTTACTGGTTACTGCGCCGCTACTGACGCAATCGGTTCATGTCAAGTTGCCAAAAACTGCCGAAACGACTGCCGATATCAATGCCCAGCCGTTGCAACTCGGTATTGATGCACAAGGCGCAATAACTATTAACAAAAATCCAATCGCTGATTTAGCCGCGCTTGAAATCGCCTTGAAAGCTGAATTGGCGAAAAATCAAGAAGTTGGTGTGCATATATATGCTGATCAAGCCGTGGTTTATGCCAAAGTTGCAGAAGTGATGGCAACAATACAACACGCGGGCATCGCAAAAATAGCGTTCGTAACGCTGGAACAGTAACGATTTGTTGGACAGATAGTTATCAGTCAATTTAACTTATCGTCCCATCAGGCAAAAGCAACATCAGGAATTAGCATGGAACACATTACCCAATTTATTAATATTTTTTTACACCTTGATAAATATCTCAGCGAGATTATTCAAAGTTATGGACATACAACCTACTTGATATTATTTATTATCATTTTCTGCGAAACCGGATTGGTGGTACTGCCCTTTTTACCCGGAGATTCCTTGCTTTTTGCAGCAGGCGCTTTTGCTGCAAAAGGTGACATGAGTGTCGGAATATTGTATGCAATTTTATGTATTGCCGCGGTATTGGGCGATTCAGTCAATTATGAAATCGGAAGTTTTATCGGCCCTAAAATAGCTAAACAGGAAAAAACCCGGTTTTTGAATAAAGAACACGTTGAGCGCACCCATAAGTTTTATGAAAAATATGGCGCCAAAACAATAATAATTGCCCGGTTTGTTCCTATAATTCGTACTTTCGCCCCATTTGTGGCGGGTATAGGCGATATGGGTTACAAAAAGTTTCTTCAATATAATGTGATTGGCGGAGTTTCCTGGATTTCTATCTGCCTGTTTGGAGGCTATTTGTTTGGCAATATACCGGTAGTAAAACAAAACTTTACCATTGTAATTTTAGCTATTGTTATTATCTCAATAATGCCTGCCTTAATAGAGTACATCCGGCATAGATATTATGCAAAAGCGAGTTAATAAAATAACTCGTATCAGCTGAATCACCTCAGGATGAATAGATTAATTTAAAATCTGTGAAAATGTGGTGCTTTTGGCAGGGAATATGACCAGATATTTGAAGTTTTTGTTACAACTCGATACGGATTCCAAGTTCCACAACACGGTCAACAGGTATCTTAAAAAACTCTATCGCGCTGGAAGAATTGTGAAATAAAAACCTGAATAACGCCCTGCGCCATTTCGGCATTGGGCTTTTGTTTCGAAAAGACAGTTGTTCGCTACCGATGAAAAAAGAGGCATTTAGAGGATCAAATTTCAGGCCTTGTTGTACGCATAAGTCCAATGCACGGCGCACGTCCGCGTTCTGCTTGAAACCGTAATAAAGTTTCACCCGGTAAAAATTCCGGTTTTCACCGAAGGCCCTGATTTTGACCAGGTGCGCTTCGTCAACATAGGGTTCGTTCGTGGTAACAATGGTCAGCACAATAATTTGCTCGTGCAATACATGATTGTGTTCAAGGTTGTGTAACAGTACTTGAGGCACACCGTGTAAGCTTCTGGTCAAATAAATCGCAGTACCCGCTACCCGCACCAATTTACCCGTTATTTTCTCCTCCAAATCCTCGAATAGAGTACGTCTCTCATCCATATATTCCGAAAGTAACCTGCGTCCCTTAATCCATGTCGTCAATATTAGAAACAGTGCTGTAGCAACCACCAGCGGGAGCCAGCCGCCAGTAGGAATTTTCAGACTGTTGGAAGAAAAAAACAGAAGGTCAATGGTCAAAAACGTCGACAGGAATGTCACGCTGGTAGCCTTTGTCCATCGCCATAATGCCTGGATGATGATAAACGCAAGTACAGTGTCAACTATCATCGTACCGGTAACCGCAATACCGTAAGCCGATGCAAGCGCTGAAGATGATTGAAAACTGAGTACCAGCACGAATACCGATACCATCAATAGCCAATTGACGGCGGGGACATAAACCTGTCCCTGCTCTTCACCTGACGTATGTAAAATGTTCATGCGCGGACAGTAACCCAGTTGTATCGCTTGCCGCGTTACCGAAAACGCGCCAGAGATGACTGCCTGGGAGGCGATGACGGTCGCCAGTGTCGATATAATCAGCAAAGGATATAGCGCCCAGGTTGGCGCAAGTAAATAGAAAGGATTTTGTATCGCATCGGGGTGGCCGATTAACAGTGCGCCTTGTCCGAAATAATTGAGCAGCAGCGCCGGAAACACAAAACTGAACCATGCGTAACGGATCGGTTTCAGGCCGAAATGGCCCATATCGGCGTATAGCGCTTCGGCACCGGTGATCGCCAACACCACTGCGCCCATAATCAAAAATCCATGCCAACCTGTCTCTATCAGCAAGTGCGCTGCGTAATAAGGGTTAATCGCCATTAGCACGCCCGGCTCATGGATGATGTTAATCACGCCCAGGACCGCAAGCAAACCAAACCAGAAGCACATGATCGGCGAAAAGATTTTGCCCACCTTGCCGGTGCCTTTCGCTTGCAGGATAAACAACCCGCCTAGCACCGTGATGGTAATCGGCAATACATAATGGGCTAATGGCGGCGCGATAATTTGCAAGCCCTCGACCGCGCTAAGTACGGATATCGCTGGAGTAATGATACTGTCGCCGAAAAATAATGACGCACCTAATAAGCCAATAGTGACAATGAAGGCCATTTTTTTAGGATTATCTCTGGAACCCTGCAAAGCAAGAGCCATTAGCGCGACAATGCCGCCTTCGCCCTTGTTATCGGCACGCATAATAAAGATAGCGTATTTGATGGTTACAACCATCGTTATTGCCCAAAAAATAAGAGACAAAACACCTAATACATGAATTCTATCAATCGTCATGCCGCCGTGAAATACTTCCTTCATAGCATATAAAGGGCTGGTACCGATATCACCAAACACAACGCCTATGGCACCCAGCGCCAGACCAGCCACTTGTTCTTTGGATTGATTATGTGAATTTGAGGGCATTATCGTAATTAATCTGACATTAATAAAATTCTAAGAAAATGGTGCGGGGTGATTTCCGTCCTATGGCTCCCCGGATAGAGGAATTATGCTTGGTATGTCTTCATTGTTTCAAGAAAACACCATTTGCCAGGCGAATCTGCCCTTAAAAATACCTGGCATTAATCCAGAAATGCACGGCAATGCTGGCGAAATAGCCTAGCAAAATAACTGGCATCCAGCGCATGTGGAATGCGAAGGTATAGCCTTCCTTGATCTGCCCGAGCAATGCGACTCCGGGAGCCGAACCAATTGCCAGCAGGCTACCGCCTACACCGAGGGTTAGGGTCAATAGCAGCCATTGGCCGGGCGGAAGATCGGGATGCATGCTCAATACGGCAAACATCAATGTGCCGTTATCAACAAACGCAGATGAAAGGCCGATACTAATATTGGCAAGCGTGGGGCTAATCTGCCCGAACAAAAGATATGCAATGGCATCAAGATAGCCGAGAAACCCCAAGGCTCCAATCAACATCATCGCGCCGTAAAAGAAAAGCAGCGTATCCCATTCCACATCGCCAACATTCTTGAAAACGTCAAAATCCTGTTTTCTATTATCGGTGGGAGCTTCCACCTGGAAGAGCTGGTATACATGGGCAAAGTCGCTTTTATGTTCGTTTGCCGTCTTGGTCAGATAAAAGCAGAAAAACTGTAATAAACCGAGACCCGCCATCATGCCTGCGGCAGGCGGCAGTTCCAGGACAACGTTAGACCAGACTGTAATACCGAGTGTCACGATAAAAAGTATAATAACCCGCTTGCTGCCACGGCGAAGCCAAACGGCGCTGGTGGAAGCTGCCGGTGTTTCTTTGGGGACGAAAAAATGCATGACGGCAGCAGGCAAAAGAAAGTTGACCAGGCAGGGAACAGCCAATGAGAAGAACTCATAGAAAGGCAGGATTTTATGTTGCCAGACGAACAGTGTTGAAATACCGCCCAAAGGACTTACCGAGCCGCCGGCATTGGTCGCCAAGACAATATTGACGCAAGCCAAAGCGACGAATTCTTTCTTTTTTTTACCCACCGCAGCCGCAATGGCGCCCATTAATAGGCCTACCGCCATACCGCTGATCACTGTAGAAAGCAGAAAGGCGAGAACGCCGGTAATCCAGAACAGTTGCCGGTAGCTGTATTGCCGGCTTAGCAGCCAAATCCTGAGTCCATCGAAAACGCCGCGTTCTTCCATGGCATTCAGGTAGGTCATCGACACCAGGATAAACAAAAGCAATTCGACATAAGCCAGCAGATTGCTTTCAAATGCGACTGCAGCAACTTTGGCTTCTCCGTGCAAGGCATAGTAAATACATATTACAAACCACACGACTGCCGATCCCAAGACCATCGGTTTGGATTTGCGCAGTTCGATGACATCTTCCGACATTGCAGCTACATAAGCCAGAGCGGTAACTGCTAAAGAAAGATAGCCGATGATATGATGGGTTAAATTTAATGACTTGGGCGCACCTATAACTTCAGCGGCTTCGCCGGCAAAAGCCGCAGCGGGTAAAAGCAATACCAATAACGTGAAGTTTAATATTTTTCTATTCATTTTAAATCCCAATAATAATGAATCAAAGGCGAAAGGAACAAAGCAATTTACCAGGGCGGTTAGCGATGGGTCCCGGAACTCGTTTAATTTGGAAGCCTGATCTGGGCCGGTTTTGTTTACTTTATCCATTTTAAGGGAAGTTTAAAAAGATTGTATAGAAACTTCTCTAAAGAGGTTTACAAGCCTAGGGGCGTAAAAATCGTTAGATTAAGGCATTGCTATAACACATCGAATCGACAGTATTTTTATCGGAGCTACCGCCATATCTTGCCTTCGCCATCCTAAGCATAGCCAGTGGATTGACGCCGTTGCCATGCCTTTTCTTACACTCAGAAAAACGTAAACTCTTGGCTAATCTCGTCAGGGTTAGCCCGAAAGCGATTCGCCAAAACAGGAGAGAAAAGCTCAGAATAAAGTAAAATACATGAGCTATGAATAGTTTTAATTGAGTTTGTACTGGAGAAGGGTATCTAAAGAAATGCGCATTAATTATAAGCAAGCAAGTACAATACTCAAAATCTTAGTTAGCTAGCTGGAGTAAGAGATGGGTATAAGTGTTACTAAATTGTTAATTATATTAGCCGTAGTCATTGTTTTATTTGGAACCCAGCGTCTGCGTAACGTAGGTTCTGATTTAGGTGCGGCAATCAAAAACTTTCGGGGAGCCCTTAAAGAAGGCGAGGAAGATAAACCCGCTGAAGATAAAGATGAAACCATTGATGGCGATGAAAAATCCAGGAAAGATGAAAAAACTGACACTCACGTTTGATGCGGTACTGTCGCAAAAATTAAAAGGCTTCAAGGCTGTATAACATCTTTAAACCGTCATTTCGGCAGAAATACCCGAGCCGCAAACTTCGAAGTGAATTCAAGCTCCATGGATAGATTAGAATATACCATCGATGGCGCTGGATACCCGCTTCCCGGCTGGTATGACGAGCTTACGCATTAATATGACAAAGTAGAAATAGGCTGATTTATGAAGAGTGCGATCAAAAGGTGGTAGTGGTCGTCGTCGTGTCGAGATTGATTTGGGGCATAATATTGTTAATAAAATAACTACAAGCCTCTACCATGTAATTATTTTCCAGCTCGATAGGGTTATTTATTTTGCTCAGCATTCCAGCATGTAAGAGCGATTAACAAGGTCTCATGATTATTCTAAAAGCATTAATACTGTTTCTGCTCTCGTTAACTCACAGTTATGCGGGCGATGTGCTAACTCAAATTGCCTCACGTTTAGCAAAAACAGCCATCACCAACGGCGATTTTCAACAAGAAAAGCAGTTAAAGATTTTACGCAAACCGTTAATTTCCACAGGTCAATTTACCTACGATCAAAGCAAAGGCGTGATCTGGAAAACCCTGACACCGGTTGCGTCGATACTTCTGGTGAGTGATACCCGTCTGTTGACTACTCAAGGCGAACAAGCGGTACCGGCCGCTTTTGGCAAAGTGTTCAAAGCGATGCTGGGCGGTGATTTAAACCAATTAACCGAGGGT
>JBAQEN010000583.1:0-1713 GCA_049286765.1 Methylococcaceae bacterium | reverse complement strand
ATAATCGGAAGTTTTACTTGAACAGATCAGGGTAGAGCGATTTGGCGATGGCTTCCAGCGCATCTGCCAGGCGCGGGCCTGGGCGGGAAGAGGTATCGCCATCAATCAGGAAGATTTTGTTTTCTTTGACGGCCGCGATTTGCTCCCACCCAGGGCGAGCCGCCAACTGTTCGACGGTTAATTTGTCGCCATGCGAATCGGGCCCCAGGATAAAAGCGGGATTGCGTTTGATTACTTCCTCTGCGCTGACCTGAGGATAATCTTCGCTCAATTCGGCAAAAAGATTGACACCGCCTGCCATCTCGATCATCTGGCCGGTGAAGGTGCCCGGCCCAGCAGTCATCAACGGCTCATCCCATACTTCCCAGAAAACCGTGGGGCGCTTATCCTGGGGAATGCTGGCGATTTTTTGGGCCACCGACGCGACGCTCGCTTTCATATTGTCGAGAACACCAGCGGCTTCGGCATTGTGCCCGGTGACCTTCCCGATCATTTCAATGTTGGCGTATACATCTTCGAAGGTTGCCGCGCTAACCGCAACCACTTTGACCTTCGCCTGTTCCAACGCGGTAATCACCGCTTCTTGCCCGCTGCCGTTGGCCAGCACCAGATCGGGTTTCAGCGAAAGGATGGTCTCGATGCTGATCGATTCGGCAGAAAACCCTCCGATCTTAGGCAGTTTCTGGGCTTCGATGGGAAAGTCACAGTAGGTCGTGTCGGCGACAACCAGGCTGCCGGCGCCCACGGCGAACAAGATCTCTGTATTGGAAGGGGAAAGCGATACGATGCGCGCCGGTGCGGCTTCAAGGGTCACTTCGCGCCCTGTGCCATCGGTGATGGTCATCGGAAATGCCGGAACAGGCGTCGCCTTTTGAGTTGGAGTGGGTGCTGCGGTTGGAGGCATGGACGCAGCAGCAAGCGTTTCTGTTGGCGCCGGACCGGTGGGAACGCACGCGCCAAGCAGAAGGGAAAGGATGGTTAAAAAGGGGAACAGAAGTTTACGTGTCATTGGAATCACCATTGTTTTTAAAGTTAAGATTTGAACGATAGTAGAAAATAAAAAACCCGGCCTTTCGGTCGGGTTATGAATCTGGCAAAGTAGCATGCGCCATACTCCACCTCCTTAATCCGAGAAGGGTCTTCATGAGTATTGTTGAGGTCGGCATCCTGGCTTATCAGTAAACTGACTTACAGTTGCGGTACAGCGCTGGACTTGCACCAGCTTCCACCTTTACGCCCTGGCATCCGGGCAACGGGTCACCTCAACGCTATTCGATTGTTAATGTGCTCAGATTGTATCAGGTTATTCAGATGGGTCAAGGGATTCTTTGTGAGAACCGGATACAAATGCTTGACATGCAATCTG
The DNA here is from genome assembly GCA_049286765.1 of Methylococcaceae bacterium. Taxonomy (GTDB): domain Bacteria; phylum Pseudomonadota; class Gammaproteobacteria; order Methylococcales; family Methylomonadaceae; genus JAGXGJ01. The sequence goes on along the minus strand of JBAQEN010000583.1, from coordinate 347 downwards.
GCACATGGTATTTTAAATTCAGATTCACATCACGGGGGGAAAGAGAGCTAATAAAAGACGTTCACAAAGGAGGTTTTCAATTTAGATAAACGCACCTGCCATATTTTTTACCCGACCCACAATAAATTCTGATCTCGTAAGGAGGAACGATACATGAGAGGCAAGTTATTTAAGCTACTCAGCATTATTGTTATCTTTTCGATAATCGTAATGCCTGCCAGCGCCAAGCCCGCTCAGGTGATACTGGATGATAATGCCACGATATCGTCGGATGTTCAATTCACGGGTAATTATATTATTGTGTTTACCGATCCAGGTGTTGTTGAATATCGTGGAGGCATGAAAGG
>JBAQEN010000582.1:0-2800 GCA_049286765.1 Methylococcaceae bacterium | reverse complement strand
ATATACAACGATCGACCAAAGGGATTCACATAAAATACAAGCACATACACGCAAAACCGGCGAGGTTTTTAAAAAGCCCGCCGGGATGTATAGTCTTGAGCAAACTCGACATGAGTATTTCAAGAGTATTAAACTGACGGGTATCAATTGATACAAAAGACGAGGAAAATAATTTAGGAGCGCCTAGTCTAATCTCGTCTAGGTCGGCAGCTCCTGCGCTATTGCTTTATCTCTGTTTGTCACCGCTATGTGAAGCGTTAATTGACCAAGTTATTACATGCACGCTCTTAAAGAGAAAGAATCCAATCCACTAAGTTTTTTATTTCTTTGGGATCGTCGGATTTCAAGATCATATGAGCTTCTTCATGTCCGTCGGGAAATTTGGCTGTTTCCCCTGAACTCAGATGGTGGAGTAGTTTCTCTTCGCCTTTAGGATCAGCCTTAAATTTTGCGGAGATCTTGGTCCAAGCAGGACCGTCTTTATCCTTATCAACACCATGGCATCTAAAACATTTATTTTGCTTAGCGAAGGCTTTCGCAGCATCGGCATCAGCTGCTTCGGCATTGGCAGAAAGACAAAATGCAGTAATACCGATTGCGAAAAAGGCATTTAAACTAAAAGAAAATAAATGTTTCATAAATGTGCCTGAAAGTTCAAAAGAAATTGTAAAAAACTTAGAGTCTAACGTAGGTGATAATTGCACCATTGTCAAATAGATTGCCCAATTGATTGCTGAGTATTTTATAGTGACGGTGCCGGTTTAAGCCGGATAGTTATCGAAAAACAGCTTGAAGTCGTGCCGGCTTATTTCTTTTCAAGGATAGTGACCGAAATGGTGCCTGGGAGAAATACAACTGGCTCTTGTTTTGCCAAACAAAAAGACGTATTTTCATAATCCGGGATTCGCAGTGGTTATCACCGCCAAGAAAACTTGCGCTTACATCCGAATTCTCGCCATGAATTTTATCAATCAAAAGATTTTGCCCATGGCAATGTAGCGCCGGACATTATTACTCAGGCGATCGGATTTTGCAGGATTTCACCTGATTATGATGTAATGCATTTACAGATTACTAAGGACTATCAGGGTTAAATATGTTGCGAGTAAAGATCACCGCGTTGTTAAAAACTGCAAGACCTGCTTTTTTATTGCTTACTCCTTGCTGTTTGTCGGTTGCCATTGCATTTACAATCTATGAAGGGATCGAAATTGATCAGATCAATGTGGCATTGATTTTTATAGGCGCTCTGGCGGCTCATGTCAGTGTTAATATGCTGAACGAATACCATGATTATAAAACCGGGTTGGACTTGAAAACTCATCGCACCGCATTCAGCGGTGGCAGCGGAACATTGCCTGAATTTCCTGAGTTGGCCAGATTGGTGCTTTTTTGTGGCTTATTGTGTTTAGTTTTTACAGTACTCATGGGTCTCTATTTTTTATGGGTAATCGGCTGGGGTTTATTGCCAGTTGGTTTATCGGGTGTGGCATTAGTTTATTTCTACAGCTCCCAAATTACCCGGCGGCCATTTCTTTGTTTGCTGGCTCCCGGCCTGGGATTCGGGCCGTTCATGATTTTGGGTGCGTATTACATCCTAAGTGGTCATTACAGTTTTGCTGTATTGATGACATCATTGATCATGTTGTTTATCGTCAGTAATTTATTGTTATTGAATCAGTTTCCTGACCTGGAACCGGACCGGGAAGCAGGACGATTGCATTTGCCGATTTTGATCGGCAGAAAAAATTCGGCGCTGGTCTATCTCGCCCTTTTAGTGATGGCTATTCTGCTATTGTTGCTATCTGTTTACCTAAAGCTTTTACCGATTTATAGTCTTTTTGGGATATTTGCGCTCTTTTTGGGAATACCGGCCGCTATTCTTGTGCTCAGATTCTATGACAACATGGCAAGATTAATGCCTGCTTTAGCGCTCAATGTCGCATTGACGTTAAGTCTACCGGTGTTAATTTCGCTTGGGCTGGTTTGGCAAAGCCTACAAATATTTTGAAGTATAACTGTCCAGAAAAGTTCGGTTTCTTGGCTTGATTATTGATTTCGATAGATAAAACCAAATTTTGTATGTCTGAATCAAAGCGTATCCAAGAATTCAACCGAAAAATTAAACATCTTAAAAACAGGAACAGGAGGTGGTGACTTTCGAGTACTGATATGCCTAATTATTTTAGTGTCCTATTATCAAAAGCAACCGCTTGAATGCATAGCATGCATGCCTTAATCAGTATCAAAAACCTAAAGCGTTGGCTTAAACGCCATGAAAGTAAAGGCATGGGTTTTGTTCGAGATGAAGATCGAAGCGGTCGTCCAAGTGGCGTGAGCATTGCGCGGCAAGAACACTTGAAAAACAAGCTACAAGAATCCAATCAGCGGGTATGGGTCGCGCGGTATGTGCCAGACACTATCTGGTGTTCTGTATTCAGTTGGTTATCTGCCCCAACTGCTGAAAAAACAGGGTTTGAGTTTTTAAAAGGTGGTTACCACGCTGATAAAACGGGAGAGCGAAAAGCGCCGTGTGTCGATTCTTTGGGGGCGGCTTTAATTGCCACACTCATCCACATTCCAGTCAACCTTATCCTTTTGGATTAAATATTATTAAACACCAGACAGGCTATCCCCTGATGTGATCGCTCTGATATATCGCTTCTCATATTGTTAGAAGCTGTCTTGCAAAACGATTTATATTAAAATCAACGATTTTTGATTAAAAGCTAAAAAATGTCATACAAAAGCAACCTAAGTGATAAAGAGTGGAATCTCATTAAAAAGATTTTGAACCGAC
>JBAQEN010000581.1:0-12400 GCA_049286765.1 Methylococcaceae bacterium | reverse complement strand
ATTCCAGCGACTTGATCAAAAGCGATTTAGCGCGGAATTTTTCTCTGGTCGCTACGAATGAAAAAACCGGTGGTCCTTCAAATTATTTTAATGTCGCCGGCACTCAAACCCGTATTGGCTTTATTTCTCCTCACAGTGAAAATTTTTGCGGCACCTGTAACCGTGTGCGCTTGACCGTTGAAGGGCGATTATTGTTATGTCTGGGCAATGAGCACTCTGTCGATCTAAAAAGAGTGCTTAGAGCTAATCCGGGAAATATGGCTATTCTCAAGCAAGCCATTATCGATGCGATGCTGATTAAGCCTGAAAAACACGAATTTAATATTCACGAGCAACCGGTCATATTACGGTATATGAATATGACGGGGGGTTAAAAGTAACACCATTAGGGACTTACAATTCCTATAAAAATTGCGATTGTTGGTAACCGGTGCAGTCGCGATTGCATTTGAATGAAGTATTAGTATCCTGCATAGCAGATATACCAAAAAGCTCAAGTTAAACCCTAATCATGGTTTTGACTTTTGCTTGCGCTCATAAGCGGCTAGTTGTTCGGCGGTTGCCTCGCGTTGAAACTTATTTTTCCATTCTTGATAGGGCATTCCGTAAATCACTTCCCTGGCCTGCTCATAATCCATCTCTACCCCGTATTCTGTTGCAGCCGCTGTATACCACTTGGCCAGACAATTTCTGCAAAAATCCGCCAGAATCATTAACTCGATGTTTTGAACGTCTGTATGCTGTTGCAAGTGATTGACCAAGCGTCTGAATGCAGCCGCCTCTAGTTCTGTCTGTGTATTTTTATCCATTGCTACTCTCCTAAATGAAGATTATTCTAGCAGAAACAAGTATCCAAAGATGTACATTCGACGTTAAAAATTCTACAATAAACTATTTTAGGTTTGCCGATAGTCAATGCGCTTTATTCAAATTCAGATCATCGATTGACCACTCACGCCAGCTACTATGAAACAGCTTTTAGAGTTTTTCCCAATTATTTTATTTTTTGTCGCTTATAAGCTTTACGATATTTATATAGCGACTGCCGTTATTATCGCGGCTACTTTTATTCAGGTAGCCTACACCTGGTTTAAACACCGCAAAGTTGAAACTATGCAATGGATTACATTGGCCTTGGTGATTGTATTCGGTGGAGCAACCATTTATTTACATGATGAGCAATATCTTAAATGGAAATTTTCCATCATCGAATGGTTATTTGGCATCGCCTTTTTAAGCAGTCATTTTATTGGTAAAAGAACTTTCATTGAGAGAATGATGTCCAGCAATTTAACCTTGCCGGCCCTGATCTGGAAACGCTTGAATTTTAGCTGGGCCAGCTTCTTTATCGGTATAGGTTTTATCAATATTTATGTTATGTACAATTACAATACCGATGACTGGGTTACCTTTAAAACATTTATAGCACCGGGTTTGATGGTTATTTTTATAGTCGTCCAAATGCTTTTTTTATATAAATACATTCCGGAAACAGAGGAATAGATGGTCTTATACGCAATTATCAGTGAAGATGTAGAGGATAGCCTGGAAAAAAGAATGTCCGTCCGCCCTGCCCATCTTAAAAGATTGCAAGCGCTTCAGGATGAAGGACGTTTGGTGTTAGCTGGTCCGCATCCTGCTGTTGACAGTGACAATCCAGGTGACGCTGGCTTTACAGGTAGCCTGGTCGTTGCCGAGTTTAATGATCTGGAAGCGGCTCAACAATGGGCGGATAGCGATCCCTATAACGATGCGGGTGTCTATGCAAAAGTAACTGTTAAACCATTTAAAAAGGTATTTCCTCAATGACATCAGAATTAATTAAACGCTTGTTAAATGATGCTTTTAAACCAGAGCTATTAGAAATAATTGATAATAGCGCGGCTCATGCGGGACATGCCGGCGCAAGTAGCGGTGGCGGTCATTATCATATCACTATTGTTGCTGACGCTTTTGAAGGAAAAACGTTAGTACAGCGGCACCAGCTTATCTATAAGGCGCTGGGCGATATGATGAAACAACAAATTCATGCCTTAGGCATCAATGCTCTTTCCCCTTCTGAAAAAACCAAAGGAATAAATAGATGAAAAAAAAGATCATTCCCTTACTCGTTGCCGGTACGGCATTAATTGCTGCTTGTGACCAAAAACCCGGTACTACCAGTGCCCCGGCTGTAGAAAAGGCTGATGCTATTGCTGTCGTAAATGGTCAGTATATAGCCAAGTCTTCCCTCGAGCAGTTGGAAAAAGAAATTGCCGAACGTGGCCACGGCCAAACTTTTCCTAAAGAAAAATTAATTGAGGAACTGATTCAGCGGGAACTACTGGTTCAGGATGCCCTGCAAAAGCAATTGGATAAATCGGCTGACCTCATAGCGCAGCTTGATAGCGTCAAAAAAACGTTATTGACACAAGCTGACGTCCAAAATTACATAAAAGCTAATCCGGTAACCGATGCCGAAATCAAGGCTGAATATGACAGTAAAGTCGCCGGTGAAAACGCGACTGAATACAAAGCCCGCCACATCTTAGTCAAAACGGAAGCAGAAGCCAAGAAACTGATCGCTGAATTAGACAAAGGCGCGGATTTTGCTAAATTAGCCAATAAGAATTCGTTGGATGCTAAAGAATCACAAAATGGTGGCGATTTGGGGTGGTTTGTTGCCGGACAGATGGTTGCACCCTTCTCCGAGGCGGTCGTAAAACTGGAAAAAGGGAAATACACCAATACGCCTGTGCAAACCCAGTTTGGCTGGCATGTCATTTTAAGAGAAGATTCCCGCACACAAACTCCACCTCCTTTAGAATCGGTAAAGGAACAACTGATGCCTTACCTGCAACGTAAAAAGGTCCAGAATATGGTAGAAACGTTGCGCAAACAGGCAAAAGTAGAAATATTGGTGCCGCTGACAGAAGAACCGCCGAAAGCACCCGCTGCTGCAGAAAAAGCCCCAACCGAAACACCTGCAACCGATAAAGCCGCAGAAACTGTAGAAAAGACAGCTGCGGAAGCTGCAGATAAAGTAGAAGAAACTGCTAAAGACGCTGAAAAAGCTGTTGAAAAGGCAGCAACGAAAGCCGCTGATAAAGTGGAAGAAACTGCCAAAGATGCCGAAAAAGCAAAATCTTCTGAACCCAAAAAATAGATCTTTTTAGAGTACATAAAAAGGGCGGATAAACCGCCCTTTTTATGCCGTTTTTTCCAGATATTGCAAGATAAACTGCACACATCGATTCCCCCTGAACTCATTAATGTCCAGTTTGTAAGCTGCCTTGATTTGTCTCAGCCCCAACCATTGCTCCGGCTGGTCGACAAAAAAAGCGATGGCATCGATAAGAAGATCACCATCAGGTTTTCTTAACACCAATTTAAGATGCCGCTGCCCAACAATACGCGACTGAATCACATCAAATACCCCGTCAAAAACAGGTTCTGGAAATTCTTGTCCCCAGGTAGCAGCATTTTGTAATAAATCGGCGATTTCAAGCGTCATTTCCTGTTCAGTCAGTTCGCCATCTGTCAGTATTTTTTGTTCCAGATCAACATTAGCCAGCCGTTTACCGACCATATCATCAAAAGCCAGGGCGAATGGCGGATAATCGTGCATTTTCAAGCTCAACCCTGCCGCCATTGCATGACCGCCAAATTTACTCAGTAATTTGGGGTGCAAAGCGGCAATATCGCTTAAAACATCGCGAATATGCACGCCAGGAATAGAGCGTGCCGAACCTTTGATTAAATCCTCACCCGCAGGAGCAAAGGCAATAACGGGCCGGTGCAAGCGGTCTTTTATACGGGATGCCAGTATTCCTATGACACCTTGATGCCAGTTTGCATCAAACAAACAGACACCGGCAGGTAAGTGGTGCTCATCCAATGCCTTCATTTCACTTAATAAGGCCATGGCCTCATGTTTCATGACGCCTTCAACTTCCCGCCGGTCATTATTCAGTTCATCAAGCAGCAGCGCCATGTCCTTCGCCAGCGCCGGATCATCAGTCAATAAACACTGAATCCCCAATGACATATCGTCCATACGACCCGCCGCATTCAACCTGGGCCCGAGAGCGAAGCCCAAATCCGACGCCGCAATGGTTTGCGGATTTTTCCCCGAAACTTCAATGAGTGCATTCAAGCCTGGATGACAACGCGCCGTGCGTATTCTCAATAAACCCTGATGTACCAGAATCCGGTTGATTTGTTCCAGAGCAACCACGTCAGCAACTGTACCTAAGGCGACATAATCCAGTAACTGAGCAAGATTAGGTTCCTTAACCTGATTTTTCTCAAACCAGTTCATTTCTCTTAACCGGCTTCTTAAGGCCATGAGTACATAAAAAACAACCCCGACTCCTGCCAGTGATTTACCGGGAAATTTATCACCAGCCAGATTGGGATTTACGATCGCCTCGGCTGCTGGCAGCTCATGACCCGGCAAATGATGGTCGGTCACCAGAACCTTTATGCCTGAGTCTTGTGCCGCTTTTACCCCGTCAACACTGGATATGCCGTTATCAACGGTAATAATAACGTCAGGATTTTGCAGTTTAACCAGCTCGACAATTTCAGGCGTCAAACCATAACCGTATTCAAATCGATTGGGAACCACAAATGATACCTGCCCTGCCCCCATTAACTGCAAGCCCTTGATAACCACTGCACAACTGGTTGCACCATCCGCATCAAAGTCGGCTACAATAGAAATCCGTTGTTGTTCATTGATGGCAGCGATCAAATGCGCAACCATTTCTTCCATACCCGATAATAGCCACGGAGATGGAAGTTTTGACAGGGTTCTATCCAACTCTGCTACTGAAGTGACGCCTCTGGCTAAAAATAGTCGTTCTAGCAGAGGATGAATAACACCCGCAAACGAATGTTTTTTTTCAACAGAGCGTGCAACTATGTTTTTTTTTACGCCTTGATAATACATAAAGTGCCCAATAAAAAAGCCGGTTTTTGCCGGCTTTAGATCAAATGCTTACGATTCTATATATCGAGTTCTCACAAGAAAATCTGGCCATCCTAAATTCTAGGATTTTTCAAAACCACTTTCGCCTCATGCCAGAAAGCATCCAGCTCCATTAATTCGCAGTCTCTTAAATTCCGGCCAGAGGCCTCTACCTGTTGCTCGATATACTGGAAACGTTTAGAGAATTTTTTAGTGCTTTCTTTAAGCGCTATTTCAGGATTAACATTCAAGTGACGGGCCAAATTAACTGCGACCAGTAATAAGTCTCCAATTTCTTCTTGTATATGCGCCTGATCTCCTGATTTCCAGGCCTCATGGACTTCATCCAATTCTTCCTGGACTTTGGCGAAAACAGGCGGCACATCCGGCCAATCGAAACCGTGCTGTGCAGCGCGATCCTGGATTTTTTCACATTCCATTAATGCAGGGAGACTACCTGCTACGCCTGATAAAACACTGTTCTGAGCGACAGCTTTATTTTTTTCTTGCCGCTCGGCGGCTTTGGCCTGCTCCCATGCCTGATGGCGCTCTTCATCACTGTCAAAAACCGCATCAGCAAAAACATGCGGATGCCGGCGTACTAATTTTTCAGCAATGGTTGCTGAAACCTGATCGAAAGTAAATAACCCGCGCTCTTCTGCAATCTGCGAATGAAAAACCACTTGTAACAGCAAATCGCCTAATTCCGAGCGTAAATCATCGAGATCATTACGCTCAATCGCATCGACAACTTCGTAAGCCTCTTCAATCAAGTAAGGAATCAGGCTGGTGAAATCCTGTTTAAGATCCCATGCACAGCCGTCTTCCGGGCGGCGCAGCCGAGCCATGAGGTCCAATAATTGTTGAGTATTTTTCAGCATTAAAATGAGCAACCAAAATTTTCGTGGTAGCGTTGTTTGAATTCATCCATGTCTAATGAATGATTTTGAGTGCCGTAATGCTCAATTTTAATCGCGCCCATCAATGAGGCAATTCTTCCGGTACTTTCCCAATCCAGTTCATTCATTAAACCGTATAAAAGCCCTGCACGATAGGCGTCGCCGCATCCGGTAGGATCAAGCAAGGCCTTGGGTTTTGCAGCAGGAATGGTGATGCACTGCCCATTCGTGTAAATTTTAGAACCTTTACCGCCTAAGGTAATAATCAAGGCTTGCACCCGTTCCGCCAGTTGCTCTAATGATAATCCGGTACGTTCCTGCATTAACTCGGATTCATAATCATTCAACGTCATCCAAGTCGCCTGATCGATAAATGTAAGCAATTCCGCACCATTAAACATCGGCATACCTTGTCCGGGATCAAAAATAAACGGTATATCCAATTCTACGAACTGCTCTGCATGTAGCTGCATGCCTTCTTTGCCGTCGGGCGATACGATGCCTATGCTGATGTCTCTATCGGTAGGGATCGAATTCAAATGGGAGAAACTCATTGCGCCCGGATGGAACGCAGTAATCTGATTACCTTCTTCGTCAGTGGTAATATAAGCCTGCCCAGTGTAATGATTATCCATAATATAAATCAATTCACTGGATAAACCATTCTGGCTCATCCATTGGCTGTAAGCTTCAAAGTCATGACCCACGACGGCCATCGCTAATGCCTCTTCGCCAAGCAAATTTAAATTGTAAGCGATGTTACCCGAACAGCCGCCATATTCCCGGCGCATTACCGGCACTAAAAAGGATACATTTAGGATATGAACTTTTTCCGGCAGGATATGGTTTTTAAATTTATCATGAAATACCATGATGGTATCGTAAGCCATTGACCCGCATATTAATGCACTCATTTATATTCCTCTTTAAAGTAAAATTAATGCCCAGGTTACTGCTGCCCAGGCTAAAGACATCATAACAGCGGCCGAACCTATATCTTTGGCTCTACCGGATAATTCATGGTGTTCAAAACCCACTCTGTCGACAACAGCCTCAACCGCTGAATTTAATAATTCAACGAGCAGGACTAAAACCATGCTGCCAATCAACAACAGTTTTTCAATATTCGTTTCTCCCAGCCAGATTGCGAGAGGCGTTGTTATCACAAACAGAATAACTTCCTGTCTGAATGCCTCCTCGTGTTCCCAGGTTGCTTTAAATCCAGCAACAGAGAAATAACAAGCATTAACAAGGCGTTTAAAACCTTTTGCATTTTGATTTGCCATTGTTTCACTATTATCCGTTTAAAAAGAAGTGAATCCTATCTAACTTAAAGTTTAAAAGGTTTACAACTTCAAAATATTACTGCTCAATCATCAATCGATAGGCGCCGGCATCCATTAACTGATCCAATCCCGACAGATCATCTGCCTTGATACAAAAAAGCCAGGCCTGATAAGGCGAACTATTCACTTCCTCGGGCTCATCCGCCAATGCAACATTAACAGCAACAATTTCACCGGCAATCGGGCTGAACAAATCTGATGCTGTTTTAACCGATTCAACCACGGCACATTGCTCACCCGCCTCTACCTTGCGCCCCAGCTCAGGCATCTCAATATAAACCAGATCGCCCAACTGTTCCTGGGCAAAATCGGTTATGCCCACACGAACGATATTATCGTCTTCCAATTGCGCCCATTCATGCGTCATCGCATACTTTAAATTTTCCGGTAAATCACTCATGCTAATCCCTCAAAAATAATCAGATAAGATAACAAGATTCAAGATGCCAGACACAAGGCGCACTTCTAAACCTTGAATTTTGACCTTTGAACCCTTAGACTGCAAAGATATATATTAACAAACATCATGAAAACATGCCTGAGATACTGATCTACACCACCAAAATTTGTCCCTACTGCATTATGGCTAAACGCCTTCTCGACAAAAAAGGAGCCGCTTATACTGAAATTAATGTGGATACCCAAGCAGGCCTGAGAGAAGAAATGATGCGCAAAACAAAACGCCGGACGGTACCACAAATCTATATAGGCGATCTTCATGTTGGCGGCTTTGACGATTTATATGCCCTGGAACAACAGAAGCAACTTGATGCTTTACTGGTGGCCTAAATCGAGTATTCTTCAGATAACCAGAATTTAAATGCAAATCAACGACTAGACTGAAGCCCTTGCATCGACACACAAAAATATTATGGTCAGCGCAATTCAGTCTACATTACTAGTAAAGCCAAAATAAAAACTTATGAATCGTAAACAGAAATCCTGCTTACTCTATTTTTTATATCAAAAATCGAGTACCTGGTTTTTAAAACACTCACTCTCGGCAAAAATATCCCTGTTATCTTCAACCCGGTCCAGATAGACTTTCCCGTCCAGATGATCGACTTCATGCTGGAAGACTCTGGCGACAAACCCGTCCAGCCTTGATTCCACAAAAACGCCCTGTTGATTGGTATAGCTAATCTGTATTTCCCGATACCTCGGCACCAGGGCGCGTATGCCCGGGATACTCAAGCAGCCTTCCCAGTCTTTTTCTTTAATCTCCGACAAGGCATAAAAAGCAGGGTTAATCATCACCGTCGGCTCCATCAATGGCGCTGATGGATAGCGTGGCGTAGGCCGTGAGGCGATAATGATTATCCGTTTCGACTCACTAATCTGTGGCGCGGCAATGCCGACACCCTGAGTTGTTGCCAAGGTGTTTTGCATCTCCTTGATTAGCTGCCGTATCTCAGCCGCGCGGACATTATCAACCGTCTCCGCTTGCTGTCTGAGCACCTTCGCGCCCAACTGGGCAATCTCGCGTATTTCAGTCATGGTTAAGCTTGTAATTCGTTCAAAATCGCCAATTGGGCTTCCACGGGCTCTTCATTGGTAACGTTCAATAGCTGTTGATAACTACCATCAGGTTGTAACAGCCAGGCTTGGGTGTTATCTTTTAAATACAGTTCCAGATCATGAAGTATACGGTTATAAAGCCGCTTGCTTTCAATCGGAAAACAGATTTCCACGCGCCGGAACATATTGCGATTCATTAAGTCTGCGCTTGAAGCATAAACTTCCTGATTACCATCGTTGGCAAATGCATAAATCCGCGCATGTTCGAGAAACCGTCCGATAATGGCGCGAACTTCTATATTTTCAGAAACGCCGGGAATACCCGGTCTGAGGCAACAAATACCCCTGACGATTAATTTTACTTCAACCCCGGCCTGAGAAGCGCGATAAAGCGCTTGTATTGACTGTTCTTCAACAATGGCATTGACTTGAATGATGATTTTTGCCGGCTTACCATTTTTGGCATGAGTTATTTCCCGTTCAATTTTTTCAAGTATTCCTTTATGCATGGTAAAGGGAGCTTGCAGTAATTTGTTTAATTTAGTTACCTTGCCCAAACTGGTCAACTGAGCAAATACACGCCTGACATCTTCACCCAGTTCTTTATCACAGGAAAACAAACCATAATCGGTATAAAGCTGTGCGGTTTTAGGATGATAGTTGCCGGTGCCTAAATGTACATAATTTCGCAACTCTTTATCTTCCCTTCGTAATACCAGACACATTTTGGCATGGGTTTTATAACCCACGACCCCATATACAACATGTACGGCGGCTTCCTGTAATTTGGAGGCTAAATCAATATTGGCTTTTTCATCAAAGCGCGCTCTTAACTCGATAACAACCGTGACTACCTTGCCTGCTCGTGCGGCCTTGATCAAAGCTGCAACGATGGGCGAATCAACACCGGTCCGATAGAGCGTTTGTTTTATTGCCAATACTTCAGGAGCTGTCGACGCCTGGCGTAAAAATTCAACGACAGGAGAAAAAGATTCAAAAGGGTGATGCAGCAGAATATCATGCCGTTTAATCGCTGCAAAAATGTCTTTATTCCGGGCCAGCTGGGGTGGAACACTCGGCTTGAAAGGAGGGAATTTAAGATCAGGTCTCTCTACGAGATTATTAACTTCCTGTATCCGGTTAAGATTGACCGGACCATCCACTAAAAACAACCGGTCCCGGTTTAATTCAAAGCGCTCCAGTAAAAAGCTCACGGTATCATCGGGACAATTACGATCAATCTCCAATCGTACTTCATCACCATAATTCCGCATGGCCAATTCTCCCTGGACTGCCAGCAATAAATCGTCAATGGCATCGTCATCAACGAAAAAATCGCTGTTTCTAGTTACCCTGAATTGGTAACAGCCTTTAACCATCATGCCATTGAACAATTCACTAACAAACGCATGAATAATCGATGATAAAAACACAAAATCAGCAGGGCCGCTTTGGGTTTCATCTTCGGGCAACATAATAACACGTGGCAAGGCTCTGGGGGCTTGTAAAATGGCCCTGCCGCTATTTCTGCCGAAGGCATCCTTTCCGGTCAAGGAAATAATAAAATTTAAGCTCTTGTTAAGTATGCGTGGGAAAGGATGAGCGGAATCCAGGCCAACAGGCGTTAAGATGGGCAATAATTCATCATTAAAATAATTTTCCAGCCATTTTTGTTGTGCTTCGGTCCACTCATTGCGGCGAATAAAACGAATATTTTCAGCATCGAGTTGTGGAATTAAAATATCATTAAGAACTTGATATTGTTCTTCCACCAGTTTATGTGCATGAATAGATATCTGCTCCAGCTGTTCATTCGGCGTTAAGCCATCAGGCCCGATGACTTTTGGATCAATAGCGGCCATTTGGATTACGCTGGCGACTCGAACTTCAAAAAACTCATCGAGATTTGAACAGGAGATACACAGGTAATTAAGCCGCTCAAGCAAAGGAACAGCTTCATTTTTTGCCTGCGCCAAAACCCTTTTGTTGAATTCCAGCAGGCTCAAATCGCGATTGATATAAAGCTCCGGTTTTTCGAGGTTTATTGTTTCAACTGCTTCGTTTATGTCCATATTATTTCTTAATCTATTGGGTATAACGCCTGTGATAAAAACATGCCGGTCACTGATTTGCTCGATATGCAAATTCAAATCAGCTTCAGCTAACTGGGCTTTAATTTCTTCCATGCTAAAAGCCGCCAGTAAAGAATGATAAAAATCCCGTTGCAGAATTTCAGGTTCGTTGGCGGCATAGTTATTAACGATTATTTGCGCATCCTCAAGACAAGCGGGACGCAATAAATCCATAATAATGATACGTGTGCCCGGCTTGGAATATTTTTTTATAGTCTGCCAAAGCGTCTGTGGATCAGGCAAATGATGCAAGAGACTATTGCTGAAAATTATCTCATAACTGGACTGAGGTAAAATGACATCAGGCAACAGACCCGGTATAAATTTTATGTGCTCTGTCAGTTCAGAAGTTAATGCTGATCTTGCATGATCCAGCATAGGCTTGGAACCATCAACCGCATCTACTTTACTAAAAGGAAAGGTTTTGGCAAAACGGCAACTGATATCGCCGGGACCACACCCTAAATCCAGAGCTGTATCGCTAAACCCTGGACAGTCAATGAACGATTTTAGCCGTTGTATAAAATCATTATGCGGTATTTCAAAATCTGCTTCAGCATAGGCTTTGACCTGGCTTTCATCTTCCATTAACTCAGGCTCTAACAATCGGTTCATGCTGTAAATCCTCTTTTTCCCTGCAATCCTCCCGTATGAACAGCAATAATACGCTGACCGGGTTTAAAAACGCGTTTTGCAATTAAATCATAGAGGGCATACATCATTTTCCCGGTATAAACAGGTTCAAGAGGAATTCCGGTTTTGTGTTCAAAGTCTGCAATAAATGTCATGAGTTCGGCATTGGTTTTGGCAAAACCACCGAAGTGATAATCCAGATTAATCTGCCAGTTAGTGCAAGGCCGCGGTAATAAAGATTCAATATCGGCCTGTAAAAAACCCGCATTCTTAAATGCTGCAAAACCTATAACTGATACTTGGTCAGGAACAGCATCAATAATACCTGCTAAAGTTGCTCCTGAACCGCCGGGAGCACAAAGTATATCGTATCCGACACCGATTTCGTTGACCAGTTCCGCGACACCTTTTAACGCTAACGCCTGCGCCCCGCCTTCCGGCAGCCAGTATTCCCGAGGTTTTAATCCGGGAAAATCATGACCACCTTTGTAGTGCCGCAGGAGCCTAAAGTCAGATCGGGATACAAACTTCAGTTCCATACCCCAGTTTTGCATATCAGACAAAGTCGGTGTTAACGTTTCCGGTTGCTCACCTCTTATAAAACCTTGTGTTTTAAGGCCTATAATTTTACCCGCATAAGCCAGAGCATGTAGGTGATTGGAATAAGATCCGCCCATACTGATGATGGTATCGGCGCCTAAAGACAGTGCGTAATCAAGGCAATATTTAAGTTTACGCCATTTATTACCGGAAATGACTCGGTGTAGCAAATCATCGCGTTTAATCCATAGATCGATTTGGCATTGGGCAAGCAATGGATCATCAATCTTTGTTAAAATCGATGGCTTGAAGGTTTTTTCCAGTTTAATGAGTTCAGGATGCATTTTATGTGGACGTGTTTACTTAAACGCTACTAAGCCG
>JBAQEN010000580.1:0-10079 GCA_049286765.1 Methylococcaceae bacterium | reverse complement strand
ATTTTACTTAATCAAACTTAATGGTTGATGAATTGTAGCAGTATTTGTTGCCATAAGTTAAGGAGATGTTTCGAAATATTGGTTTGTTGCTCTTATAGTTTTACTTGCTCATGCTGGTAGAACTTCTGGTTATGCTTGTTAATTTCAGGGCTTCAGGCAAGGAGTGGTTGCCTTACGATCATTCAAGCATGCCAGGAATCATCAATAATGAATGCATTATGTGAATACACTCCAATAGCAGAGTGGACTTTTTGAAGTTCCATTAGGCAACAGTCTCACCTATCATTTCTCCCAACTTAACTATTTTGTCAGTTTTAAGCTCACTACCCCATTTCGCTTTGCCTTTGCCGAATAAAATGATTATCGTAGAGCCCATATTGAAACGTCCCATTTCGTCGCCTATTTTTAGTGTGGGCGGATTATCTTGATAGCGCCAGCTTTGTACTGACGTGATACTAGGTGGTGTGACTATGCCGTGCCAGACGGTTTCAATACTGGACACAAAAATGGCACCGACCAGCACTAATGCCATAGGACCGGAATCAGTATCAAAAATGGCGGCGACGCGTTCGTTTTTGGCAAACAGTCCTGGAACAGAATTGGTCGTTGTTGTATTTACGCTGAATAATCGGCCGGGTATATGCACCATCTCTTTTAAGGTGCCGGTCAATGGCATGTGCAGGCGGTGATAATCTTTGGGGGATAGGTAAATGGTAGTAAAAACGCCGTTATTAAATGGTTCTGCGCGTTCTACATTGCCGCCTAATAAGTCGGTTGCGGTAAAGATTTTGCCTTTGGCTTGAAAAATATTACCGTCAGTAATGTCTCCGGCCTGGCTGACTGTACCATCAGCAGGACAGGCTATAGCATTATTTTTGGTAGTTATAGGCCTGATACCGGGTTTGAGTTCACGGGTGAAAAAGTGATTAAAACTTTTGTAGGCATTGATATTCTGCTCCACAGCTTCATCCATGTTGACTCCGTAATGTCTGATGATCTGTTTGATGAACAAGTTCTTCCAGGCCTTATTTTCGCAGTGAGTCAGTTTGCTCATCATTCTGGACAAGACATGATGCGGTAAGATGTATTGGGGCAGGGTGGTTAAAGCTTCTTTAATATTCATTAATAGTCAATGATGTATGGTTATAAGCGACTTTTTAAGCCCTTGAATTCAAACACTCCTGTCGGAGAGTAGCAAAATACCGTAGTTGAAAAGTAAAGGGGTAAGGTTAATCAGGGATGGGAATAAAATAACTTTGAGGTTTGAAACGGAATTGTGTTCGTCCTGAGCTCTTCGGCTATACTCACGAAAGCTTTGTTTAAAGATGAATTTGCCAAGTTACAGTGTGCACGTCCATCAAGGTAGTTTGACTAATTCCGGTGCTTGCCAGTCGCTGTTTCTATGCTCTGCGGTAACGGTTGTATAAATACCGCCGCGGACATTAAATTTAGCATGGATACGCATGAAATTGGGCGCAATGGCTTTAACGATGTCATCAAGGATTTCATTGGTAACCGCTTCATGGAACGCACCTTGATCACGGAATGCCCACATGTACAGTTTAAGGGCTTTTAATTCCACGCAAAGTGCGGCGGGTACATATTCGATTTGGATGGTTGCGAAATCCGGTTGTCCGGTCTTCGGGCAAAGGCAGGTGAATTCGGGTATATCAATGCGTATTGTATAATCGCGGCCTGGTTGCGGGTTAGCGAAAGTTTCCAGATTTTTACTAGGTTGTGTTGTCATCGTACTCGTTGGCTGTGTGTAATGTTGGGATATTTTATCAGCTTTGAGGCAATATTAACCGGCTCTGCTAAATTAAAGCCGTATCAATATGGCCGAATTTAATGGCCAGGCGGGTTAATTCAACATCATTTTTTACATTAAGTTTTTCATAGAGACGATAGCGATAGGTATTGACTGTTTTATCACTCAATATCAACATGTCTGCCATTTCCTGGATAGTTTTGCCTTGAAGAATTAATGTTACTACTTCGGCTTCTCTCTGCGACAGTTTTGTAAACGGTGACTCATGACTGCCGTGCAAACCTTGAAAGGCTCGATTATTGGCGACTTCTGAGCACAGGTAGCGCCCGCCAGCCATTACTTTACGAATGGCATTAATCATCTCGTTTACCGGCGAACCTTTAGAAATAAAGCCTAAAACGCCAAGTTTGAATAATTGCTGAGGAATAGGGCCGTCATTATGTACAGATAAGGCAATGATTTTTACCTCGGGATTATGTTGCAGAATTCTACGACAGGCTTCCACACCACCTATGCCAGGCATGTTAACATCCATCAGCAAAACATCAGGCGATTGCTTTGCCAATGCCTCAACAGCTTCTTCCCCTGACTTAGCTACACCGATAACGGTAATATCTTCGGCATTATTCAGCAATACTTCGATGCCTGTACGTACAAGTTCATGATCATCAACAAGTAGCACATTTATCATAATTTTTCTTCTTTTAGTTTTATAAAGCAATGTGTTAAATATGAATTATTATCACAGTATGGCTCAATCCAGTGGTAGGGTAATAACTATCCCGAATGCGCCAGTGAGTATACCCAAGTTAGGTTTATTTTTTCTTTTTCTAAGGCGGATCTATATAAGGCTTTTTTAAATACCAGCCTTTACTATACTTAAGACGACTCATCGGAAGCTTCATCAAGAAATTTTCGATAATTAATCGAGACCTTAAGTCCAGCAAAACGACCTCTCATTCTTACAAGCTCTCCAGTTTTCTTATCAAAACTGATCTTTACCTCGCTTAGCGCACGATCTTCATAACCTTTTTCTATAAGATGCGTTTCCAGCAGAAAATGGTATTTATAGACTTCCAGACCACCTTCATCTTTAATTTCCAAAGGCTCGCCCAATTGTGCCAGAACGGCTGATTTATTGGGTAAATCTTCAGATATCTTTTCCAGCAATTTGCTATTGGCCCGAAGCTGTTTTTTTTCTTTATCGATTTCAGCGCCCCCAATTGAGCGCAAAGAAACTTCTAAAAACTTGGGTGGTGCGATTTGCAAAAATAACGATGAAAATGACCAGGCAATTATTCGCCCCTCCTTATTGAAGTTCAAATCAGAATAAAACTTTATTTCCGGAACAATCACTTTGTTGTTGCCATCAACCTTACGGAACCAGTAACGCCAGCGTCTGCCTTGCTCTGTAGGAGTATCCTGACTGGAATACAGCTTGGATAAAGAAACAAAATCCTTGCTATAAAGGATGGGCTCTTTAAATTGCAAGGTAAACTCATCACTGGTAACAACAGCAAAGTAACGATCAAATTCATCCATCTGCAGATAAGTCTGATAAGCTCGTATCCAGTAAATACAGCCGGATAAGGAACCTGTCATTGCCAGCAGACAAATTATGCGAAGACCCCGCTTAATTGTTTCTGTTTTCATACCCTGTTTTAGCTATGATTAATAGCTGATACGTTTTCGTGCCAATAATAGCTTGCTAGTTTACACCTTCGCTCTCTCAGCATGCCTAATATGTTCTTGTGCTGATTCCAAATATCTTCAACGTAAAAAAATCAACTGGGATGGTAAAACGGGTTGCAGGATAGAGTAAATAGATCGCTCATACAATAAGTAGAAATACCTACAATGTGATACAAGGCTAATTATTATATTTATAATCAATAAGTTATAAGAATTTACAAAAGTGTTTAATTACAGTTAATAACCTATAGTTTTAACTAGCCTTGGGCAAGTACCTGCCGGAAACGTTCAAGGTCTTCAGGCGTATCTAAATCCCACTGTTGTTTGAGTTCTTGATAGCAAAGATTATATTGTTTGATACGAATGCGCGTATGCTCTAGCACTTGCTCGGTTCCCCAGGGCATGCTATCAAAGAGCTCCGGATGAGGCTGATTCAGGCCGATCAATACATAACCGCCGTCTTCTGCAGGCGCCAATACGCAAGAATTTTCCTGATTTAAGGCTGTTAACGCTGCATCCAAATCCTGTTCGGTTAATGACGGACAATCGCAGCCAATTATCAATGCCCGGGAGTAACTATTAAGTGCCAGGCAAAAAGCGTTGTTCATGCGCTCGCCTAAATCATCACCTTTTTGTTGCTTTAAAATTAGCTGATAGGTTTGTGATGACGCTGAAAAAAAAGCATGATCAGTTGAGGGCGTACACCAGAGTTGAACTGGACATAAATGGCTTTGTGAAGTCAATTGCAGCGTTCTTTGGGTGAGTTCGATATGCACCTGCATAGACTGTTCGGCAGTTAATTCAGTGGTTAATCGGGTCTTGACATGGCCTGCAATCGGAGCCTTACAGAAAATCATTAAAACCGCATCAGGATATTTGTATGCCATATTCACCGGTGCCGTAGTGTCTTGAAAGGCAACAGCAATAATT
Source organism: Methylococcaceae bacterium (assembly GCA_049286765.1). Classification (GTDB taxonomy): domain Bacteria; phylum Pseudomonadota; class Gammaproteobacteria; order Methylococcales; family Methylomonadaceae; genus JAGXGJ01. The sequence goes on along the minus strand of JBAQEN010000580.1, from coordinate 5,689 downwards.
GCATAAAACCCAGCTCATCTTGCTGGCGGAAAGGTTCCAGACCGATAACCATGGTTGTTTGAGTTTGCCGGGGTTCGGCAATATAGGTTTTGCAAAGTCTGTCCCAGCAGGAAATGGAAAAGCCGTAATTACTGTCGGTTTCCTTCGGAAGGGTTGAGTGATGAATGCGGTGCATATCCGGCGTGATGATCAGCCAGCGTAACTTATTATCAATAGCTGGCGGAATGTTGATGTTGCTGTGATTAAACGTTGCGGCGCCATTGAGGATAATTTCAAAAGCGATAACCGCCCAAGGATTGGCGCCTATCACATAAATGCAAAGCGCTTTATACAGCATCGAAATGATGATTTCCAGCGGGTGAAAGCGTACCGCCGTGGTGGCATCAAATTCCAGATCGGTATGATGTACCTGATGCAAATGCCAAAGCGGTAGCCATTTGTGCGAAACAATATGTTGGCAGTAAATGGCAAAATCAAGAAATAGCAAGGTTACCATTATTGACAGCCATTCAGGGGCGCCTGACCAGTTTAACAGCCCCCAGGAATTCTCGGCGGCGTTAACGGCGCTTAGATAAGCAATACTACCAACGGTTAAACGCATAACGACCATGTTGAAGGCGGCGAGTCCCAGATTAACCGGCCAGCGTTGTTTGCGGTTAATGTGTTGTGTTCTTCTGGGGCTAAAATATTCCCAGCAAATCATGATAAAAAAAATGCCCAGAGCTGCTGCCAATCGGATTATTGTTTCCATGTTACCCTCTTGTGATTATTAAGTTTGAATGTAAGGGATTTCAACTGCCCGTGGTCGGATAAATCCGCTTCCACAAACGATTTAATTTAAAGTTTGTGAAGCTACCATTAGTATATAGAAAATCCAACGATTGCGGGTCTGCCCCAAAGAAGTAACGCAACCGTAAACTCCACATCAGCAGCAGGGTCCTGAAGATGCCGTAGTGCTCCCAGCGACGGCCAGAGCTTATGACCTTGTCTTTTAAGATTATGGGCGGACTGATTTTCTTTAATGCCTTACACAAGGCAATGTCCTCCATCAAGTTGATTTCAGGGTACTCGCCAACCGCCTCAAATGCCGGACGCGTAACAAAAATAACCTGGTCGCCGGTTGCAATTCCCGTCAGTTTTGAACGCCAGTTCATCATTTGTGCGATAACTTTCAGCATCAAATGCGTGCCGCTTAGTTGAATATCAAAACGTCCCCATTTGCCGCCGCTACCGAGTTGTTGTTCAATCACTCGTAAGGCATTTTCGGGTAAAGAGGTGTCGGCATGCAGGAAGATCAGGACACTTCCCGTTGCATGCCTGGCGCCGTTATTCATTTGCCTGGCGCGGCCTTTTGCCGATGTTATCACTTTATCAACTAAAGGTGCAGCAAGAATCCGCGTGTTATCGATGCTTTCGCCATCAGCAAGGATGATTTCACAGTTCTTCCTTAAGGGGTGCAATGCCGATAAACAGGATTCAATGGTTTTTTCTTCATTGTATGTCGGAATGATGATGGAGAATTTCATTGCTTATAAAGGCTCAAACAAGGCAGTAAGATCTTCAGCAGTAAGTTTTAACGAGGCCTTTTTAGCGCCATCCTTATAAATGCTTTCGGCCAGCGCGCGTTTTCTTTCCTGCATGGCAATAATCTTTTCTTCCACGGTATTTTCAGTGATAAGTTTGTAAATAAAAACCGGCTTATCCTGACCGATACGATGTGCGCGATCTGCTGCCTGAGTTTCCGCGGCAGGATTCCACCACGGGTCGTAAATGATAACGGTATCGGCTTCAGTCAGATTTAAACCGACTCCGCCTGCTTTCAAGCTAATGAGAAAAATAGCCACCTCACCGCTTTTAAACAGTTCGATGGCTTCGTCACGTTTGCGGGTTTGGCCAGTCAGCTTGCTGTAAGCTATTTTCCGAGCGTTCAATTCATCTTCAATCAATGCAATCATGCGGGTGAACTGCGAGAAGACCAGAATCCGCCGGCCTTCTTCCAGTTGTTCCGGCAACAGTTCCATCAACAGGTCAAGTTTGGCGGATTCTGTTACTTTTTGCGCTTCCTTTAACGGCAGTGTACGCGGGTCGCAGCAGGTTTGACGCAATTTTAACAAGGCATCCAGGATGGTAATATGGCTGCGCGACAGGCCTTTTTCGGCAATCGCATCGCGGACTTTTTTCTCCATCGTCAGACGGATACTCTCATATAAAGCCGCCTGTTTTGCATAAAGAGGCACGGAACGAATAATCTCGGTTTTAGGCGGCAGTTCCTTGACCACTTCCTGTTTCGTGCGGCGTAGCATAAAAGGCGCAAGACGCCGTGACAATTGCGATTTTTGCTCGCTATCGCCATATACTTCAATAGGCGTTCGGTAGCGTCTTTTAAAGCTTGCGCTGTCACCCAGAAAACCGGGCATCAGGAAATCAAATTGCGCCCACAGTTCGCCCAGATGATTTTCCATCGGCGTACCTGTCAAACAAAGGCGGTGGTTGGATTTAATCTGGCGCACTAACTGGGCAGCTTTGGAAAGCGGGTTTTTAATGGTTTGGGCTTCGTCAAGAATCAAATAATGATATTCATGTTCCAGCAGCGTTTCCTCATCTCTGGGTAGCAAGGGATAGGTAGTAAGAATCAAGTCGTAGTCTTTAATTTTGTCGAACAACTGTTTACGTTCTGTACCTTGCAGCGTCAGTACCTTTAAGTCAGGCGTGAAGCGCTCGGTTTCTCGCCGCCAGTTACTCATCAAACTGGTGGGTGCGATGATCAGGCAGGGCGCAGTCATCAGGCCGTTTTGTTTCTCCAGTAACAAATGGGCAAGAGTCTGGATGGTTTTACCCAAACCCATATCGTCAGCAAGAATTCCGGCGAATTTATATTCGCGCAGGAATTGCAGCCAGTTAAGCCCTTGTTGCTGGTAATGCCGCAGTTCAGCGTATAAATTGACAGGCAATGCGACATCCTGAATGCCGGTGAAATTTTTTAATTTTTGCCCCAGTTCTCTGAGTTCCTTGCCGCCCGTTAACGAAAACAGGCCGTAACTTTGTTCTTCGATATCTGCCAGACTGGCGGCATTAAAACGGGATAATTTAAGAGCTCCGTCTTTTTCGAGCGTAGTGCTGTTAAATAATTCAAACAAAATGGCTAAAAACGGTTTGATTTTGTTGCTGGGTAAGTTCAGATAACTGTGATCGCCGAGTGGAATGCTGAGCATTTCGGGGAGATTTTCCGGATCGTAGTGTTCCAGTACCGGCATAATCAACGGTAATAAAGGCAGCGCCCGGCCATCGACTTCTATATTAAAGCGCATCTCGAACCAGTCGTTCTGGCTTTCGCTGATTTCGGCATCCCAGTTCTGAGCGGTTTGAAAATTAAGCTTGAAGCTGTCAGTTATTTCGATAATCCAGCCTTTCTGTTCCAATTCCGGCAACGTATTTTGGATAAAGTCTCGCCAGCGTGTGGCGCTATCAATGAGGGTTCTTGCTTCACTGAAAAGAATCAGTCCTTGCGGACTGTTTTTTTCGGCAGGGGCGACGGTAAAACCCAGCCCCGCAAGATAATTTATCGCCTCGCGTTCAATTTCCAGAATACGTTTAATGCGCAAAAGTCCCTGTCCGGTTTTTATAATGCTATGATCTTCGGCGGGTACGGCGGAAAGCGTCCATTCGCCGTAATTGAAACTCACCGCCATGAAATGAATATAATGCTGATCATCCAGTTGCTGACCGTATAACAATAATCGGGGAGTGGGTGCCAGATCATCCAGATCGGTTAATTCAACTTTTTTCGGCGCGGGCAGGTGTAAGCCGGGGTGTTCAGCAGTCAATTTAAAACTGAATTCATCGGCATATTCAGCAGGAATACGTGGTGCGGTCAAGATTTTTTTTAATTGACTTGCAGCAGGTACAGGTGCGTTGAACGCGCCTATTGTGCCCAAAGCAGTATCCAGATACTGGGGCGGATCGGTCAACAGCAGTATTGCCGCGGGTTCGATAGCAATCGATAATTGGTAATCCCCATCATCCTGATGGCGCCATTCAAAGCATAAATCCCTGTTAATTCCTTTTGTTAACGGCAGTTTCTCACCGTCTTGCCAAAATAGCCGGCCTGTTTGCAGTAGTTTTGATAAAGCGACGTAACCTATTACACCCGTGAGTACTGGCTCACCTTTGTAAGTGTTAAGCGCAGTCATTAATTTCGTAATTTCCTCGTCCTGCGGCTGAACAAAATTGAGATATGAATAACTATATCGGAGATTGCTTAATGTTGTTTTTCTCCCCTTTCCAAGGCCGCCGGATTTTTTTTCTTTGGTGATTAGAAAGTCAACGGTAAATTCATATTTTGTGTTCGTGGGTTTAAGAATATAAGCGATAAAGTCCCGGGATTTATCGAGTTGCAGAGGATTTTGCTCATTTAGACTATCCAGCCAGTCTAAACAGCCTGATCGGGCACCCTGCGGCTCTGTAAGTGTTTGATTGGAGTTTTGATACATTAGGCAGGCGGCGGCAACATGTTTACAGTTATAGCCAACCGGACATGAACAATCGCCCTTAATCTCTGCGGAACTATAATCAGGGCGCCAGATTACGCGAATATTTTGCTGATATGGATTGCTTAAACTGCCTTTGACTGACGAGTTTAGCTGTACAAAAAGAGCTCCTTCATTTTTAATCGCTAGATGAGCCACTCTGCCTTGTTCAAAATAGCTTCTTCCCCGTTCATAAGAGGTATCGCCGCATTCGTAGCGTATATCAGAGCGGAGCAGTTTTTTGGATTTATTCATAATGACAAACAATCAAATGCCGGAACAGATCATTATTGTATATTAACTGTAGACAAATGAGCCGTTCAAAAAAGATTGGAGTAAATGTATTAATGATTCCGCCTAATCTTAAATTTTGTTGAATGGTTAGGGTTACACCGTAAATTTTTGCCATGATTCAAACTATCATTTCGGCCGAATTACCCAGACGAACATACCTTTATGCGCTACACTAGATTATTAAAAATAGTTTTGAACCACTAGTTGTTTATTATCTGTAAGGAAAAAATATATAGCATCTAATTTCAATAAGTTAAAACGTTAAAGGGTCCGTGTTGGTACGATAATTAAAGACCTATCAACAAATTATTTAATGCTATTCAGGTGTTTTTTTATTTATAGTTTTGACACAACACCGTATCTCATGATAAAAATTACACCGTTGTTTAAAGATAATTCGACAACCAACTCACAAATAGTTTATTGTTGAGTTGCTCCCTTGAGGAGAGGGGATAATAAATATTTATAACTAATAGAGGATTTGAAAATGGCTGAAGTACAAGAAAAAGATAACACATGGGTAATCGTTGGCGTTTGTATCGCTGCAATTATTCTTTTAGTGGTTCTGTTGAAAAAAGACGAAACTAAGCATTTGCAAAGTGGCACTGTACAAGCGCTTCAACAAGAAACATTCTCTAAAATTGAGAAAAGACATACCCAAAATACTAGCACTGAAGACCAAAAAGCAGGCAAGTAATCATACATGCCCCCCCGTATATACATCCCAGCGGGGGGGTGTTTTTACCTTATTCATTTAGATATTTTCCTCACAGTTTCTCATAATCCTCTTTTCACTTGCTGCATCGACATTGTTAATGTGGGATGCCCCGGTGCGGATTTCATAATCGTTTGCTAATGCTGATATATAT
>JBAQEN010000579.1:0-2771 GCA_049286765.1 Methylococcaceae bacterium | reverse complement strand
ATCCTTTTGCTGGCTGCTCAATGAACTGGATCGGAAATATCCGCAAAAACCCGCTAACATGGAACCGGTTTTTCGTTATCTGGGCGAGTTATGTTTGAAATTGCAAACGTTTGGTATCGTCAACTTTTTGCTTTCCGATGGCAATTATCTGTTTGCTTATTGCAGTAACACCTTGCACTGGATTACACGCCGGGCGCCTTTTGGTAAGGCGCGGCTTATCGATGAAGAAATGACTATAGATTTTCAACAAAAAACCACACCGCATGATGTAGTCACTGTAATCGCCACACAGCCGCTAACCAGCAATGAGCATTGGCACAAAATGGCGGACAATCATTATTTGTTATTTCATGACGGCGAATCTATTGCTGAAATTAGTGCTTAGGTTTAATGGCTCTCACATAGGAATAAGGAAGCCAAAAAAGAACATCGAGGTACTTGCAATACTCCTCGTAACTATCCTTTGACAGGACTCTTCTGAGCACAAGCCCCAGGACTCAGGGCAAACGGTGATTATATTGAATTTATTCACTTTTCCGTTTCGTTCGTAGCCAGCCTGTCGAACCGCTTAACTACTTTTTGCAAGCACCTCTATCTATTAATTAAACTCCTTCACTTTCCTGAATTCATTTAACAGTACGGACCAGAAGATCAATTTCTTCATTGCTATTATAGAACGCCCGTTAAGGACGTACCGCGTTTTCCAGATCAAAACGGCGCTAGGATAGGCGTACGCATTGGCGAGCTGGCAGGAGTCCGTTGAATCTGTCGAATATGTACACCCGGATTATGCAGAAACCAAGCAGCGGTAACAAAACTTTGCCGTTAAACCTCACTGTTTTTTCACAATCAAAGAAACCAGTTCTGTTGCCTGTTCTCGTAATTCGCGGAGCGCCGTGGTTTCCCATAATACAGATTTCCGCATAGGGCCGATACACCAGATGCCTTCTTCTATTTTGTCCTGATCATTGATGATCCTGCCTTCGAAAGTACATTTAATGCCAAGTCCAAGCTCATCAGTTTTTACTTTTCCTCTCCCGATAAGGTCACTGATGATGGGGAAACGAACCTTACGGTAATTTGATTCCGGGCCGGTGCAATTGATCACTTTATGAAAAATCTGGCGAATATCATTGCTTTCGGAGCGATAAACGATTTCGATTCCGCTGTCAGTTGCTTTTGCATTGACGATATAACCTTTCTTTAATTCCAGCTGACCTGCATACATCATTTCATTCAGCAGCGACGCCGATTTTGCAGGGATCCGATGTCTTGCAATTTCCCAATAAGGTCTGATCTTTTGAAGAAAATATTTTTTCTCATTTATTGTCCACTTTTGCCAAATTTTTTTCGTGAAAGGCCGCAGACCATCCAGCACGGAAGGCCACGGAATTTCAGGATTATTCCTGATCAAATCACGAATCCAAAGCAGCATTTTTCGCGGGTGTTTAATTTCTGGTTCCAATATCTGGAAAGGTGGGTCCGACAAGCCATGCGGCAAAGGCAAACGTCCTCGCCTGGAAAGCATGGTGACTTTTCCCTTGAACTTTCTCAGAATCAGTCCAAGCACAATATCTACCGCAGTAAGTCCAGAGCCGACAAGAAGAATATCTTCATCCCCGGTAATATGGCTATAAACCTTGTCAGACCATGGATTGGCATAATAACGCGGATCATTTTTCACAGGGTTGTCCTGGAGAAAAAGATCGGCTGGCGGGAAATTTCCAAGAGCAAGTACGATATGATCGGCGTGCAATGTATTCCCGGAAGCAAGAACAACGGTTTTTCGCATACCAAAATCCAGGATAGAAATGGCTTCATCAATACGAATCTGTAGCCTGCCCGCAGCCTCATGTTGAACCCTTTCAAGGTTTTCGAGTACGTAATCGCCGAAAATTTTTCTTGGGATGAATTCCTGTGGCGAAACTTTCTCAATGAGATGGTTATATTTAAAATGATTAGATTCAAGCCATTCTACAAAATCCATTGGCTTGTCTGAAAACAGGCCCATCCCCCCGGCGACGACATTCAAGGGCTGATGGGTAAAATCATACTGATAGGCTACACCACGACCCAGCAATTCCGGATTTTTTTCAATCATCAGTACGTCAGGGCCACCAGGAGATTGTGCGAGCTGCATGGCTGCCAAAGCACCCGAAAGACCACCGCCGATAATAATTACCTGTGTCCTCATATAGGCGACACCTGACAGGTCTTGATATGCCATTCAACCGTGTTGATCATCACTTCTTCACTTAACTGTTTATCCACTAGACAATAGGTGCAGGTGTTACCCCATTCACCGTACCATTGATGTAAAAATCCCATAAAATGTCTCCAACGCTTAATTCTTATAACATGCGGTTTAAAAAAAACAGGATTATAAAATTTGGTTTGAATGAAGAACAGGGGGTAATTCTGTCAGTTCGCTACAAATTGAGCACGGTGCATTTGGTTTTAGTAGTCGGGCATGCTTTTTATGCCCGACATTTTCATGATTCAGCTTGGCAAATATTTTGATATGTTTTCACCATCATTCCATCGCCGGACACTGTAATGTTGGGCAACGATAAAGCCGTTGCCCAACCTCCTACAATGCTGTTTTAGAACCGGTTCCCATGCAGAGGCGCGGGAACCGGCAGCAATAACAGAAGCGTCAAATATGCAAATAGGTTAAATTCTTTTACCTCCCTGAATCTGTTTAACGGTACTGACCAGCCGGTCAATTTCTTCATAGGTATTGTAGAATGCCAGTGAAGGACGTACTGTGC
>JBAQEN010000578.1:0-2778 GCA_049286765.1 Methylococcaceae bacterium | reverse complement strand
GGCGGATTGTCGCGAATGCGATGCTCGCCGCCCTCGAAGGTGACCAGTTCGGGATAATCCTCATCCAGCACATTGCGGTCGCGGGCTTTGGCGAAACGCTTCTTGGCGCGCGCACTGGCCGTCTCGTCCTCGATTGTTTCGAGGAACGCGTCTATGTCGATGCTGTAGTACCACAAATCGAGCACGCCCATTTTGGAGAATTCCCGCATGCGTTCACGGTAGCTGCGTGCGCAAGCCTGTGCCGCCGCGCGCGCTTCTTCTGCTGTGAAACCGTTGGACCGTCCGGCAACCAAAAAGCTGGCGGCAAGCCGTTTGATATCAAACTCCCAGGGCGCCGGCAGAGTCTCATCGTAGTCATTGATAGCGACGACCTGCCGCCGTTCCGGCGTAGCGAAGCTGCCGAAGTTGACCAAATGGCAATCGCCGCAGGCTTGCACAATAATACCCGTAGACGGCAAACCCGCGAGATCGGCCGCCATGATGGCCGCCGCTCCCCGGTAGAAAGCGAACGGCGATTGCATCATGCGTCCATAGCGGATCGGCAGCAGTTTAGGTTCTCGGCCGATGCTCGACTCAATCAACAGATCAACGGGATCGCGGCGATTAGCCGGCGCCTGCCATTGCGCGTGGCTCGCTAACGGTACCGCAAGGCGCATCGCTTTGCCTTCGTTTTTGCGATCTGTCCGCGAGCGCCGGTCTACGGTGATCGGTTCAGCAATCTTAATGGGGGCGCTGTCTTTATCAGTGTGTTTTTTGGAGGCATTTTTTTTCATTTTTATTTCCCTCGCTTTAAATTACAGTTAGGGACTCTTTGATTAAGTCCCGTTGCGACACGAATCAAAACGGTATGTTGTTGGTTTTAAATTTCTCTATTAACTATCTTTCGAGAGGTGAGGACTTATTCAGACCTTCTTTAAGTTGAATCCGATTCTTTAATTTCTTTTACCTCATCATAACAAAATCCCAAGCAAGCGTTTAACGATATCTTCCAGGGAAATCATCGTCAATGCCAGTGGCAGCACCGGCACCAGCGCCGCGATAGCGGTTTGCAGCACAACTGCCTTACCGAACGGAAACAATCGCATACTGTGAACCACTTCGAAGCTGCCCGCCAGGTCGTTCAAGGATTGAATATCCCCGCTGCCGACCAGCGGTTCATCCAGCGGTGCTCCGCCGCGCAGCCATTTTTGATCAAATCCGTCAACGTAGCGGCTTGCCAGCGCACCATACTCAAGCAAGCCCTGCCGTTTGACTTGCGCTAGGCGAGGAGCGAACATGCACAAAGGTCCAAGTATGAGCAGCAAATAAAAAACTGCAAAGGCGACGATTTCCGGTTTAAAGTCCAATAGTGTTTTGCCCTCATAGAAAATGTAATTGGCGATCAAGCCTGCCAGCAAAGCGCCTTGAGATAGCAATAACGGCATAAATGCAGCCGCGCTGCCCCCAAGAAAACTGAGTCCCGCAGCGCGGTCGGGATGCGTCGGCACGAGATGCAGATCCAGCCGGGAAACCTGCCAGAGAAACCGCGCCCAGATGAAAATGCGAAAATACCAGCGCGATAACAGGAACTGAAAAACAGGAATACTGATATAGGCGTACCAATATCCTGCCGGGGAATATTGGCGATGCCCATCCACGATGGCCGCATACCAGGTGGCCGATTCCAGCGCCATTTGACTTGCCCAGAGGTAATGCCAAGCCGTCAATACTAGGACGATCAGCAAAACCTCTATTATTATCGAATTACGCAGGCGCATCGCGGAGCCGATAATGGCTTCGAACTCCGGGCGAACCTGTGCTGGAACGATCCCGCGCTCAACAAATTGTTGGACGATCAGCCTGATCCGCTGGTGAACCACGAGTTCCGCGACCAACAGCAAGGGCAAGGCCACTAGAAAGCGGACGTGTGCATCCACGTCATAAAAAAAAGAGACTTTAATAGCGCCGCCTGCCGCCTCGCCGGCCAACACCGAAAGCACCAGCAACGGCAACCAGGTAAACAGGGAAAAAAAGATTAACCGGCGCTTGAGCAAACCGAGCGTATCGGTACTTATTCGAGAGCGGATAAAAAGCTGAAAGAGCGGGCCGCCCAGCACCAGGGAAAAGTCATAGGGTTGTTTATTGTCGGGTGAACGATTCATAAAATTATTAATACCAATACATTAGGTTATTTTCGGAAAAAAGGTAATTTACCAGGGCGTCTGCCAATCCTGGCTGATCTCCTGCGACCTGACAGGATTATACTTCTCTAATAACGCAGGCATCCATTACCGGTCGAACGCTACTTGCTTAAAACCAGCTGTCCATGAAATTGTAATTGATGACCGGCCGCAAGGTCAGTTCTTTAATGCCCGCTTCACCTTTGCGATTAACCCAGCATGTTACCTGCTTGTTCCTTACCAGTTCCATTTTAGCGGTTTTTTTATCGTATATTTATCTGGAACCTCCTAACTGATTTAAATCGCCGTGCTAAGTCCGTATATAGTCTTTTGTAGCGGTAGTGAAAATTTAATGATGTAATGATAATTTATCTGTAGATTATTTTCCCGCTATGGAAAAAGTGAGTTAAACGATGACCGTTCTGCAAAACTTGATACGTTACACACGCCTGCTGGAAATCGTCGGTGATTTAATACGCGTGAGGGCGCAAGGCGTGGCCTTTGGCGATTTAGCCATGATTGAAAATATCGATGGCGAGTTGTCTCTGGCCAAGGTCGTCGATCTCGACCGGGATATTGTCAGTCTACAAGTGTTTGCGGGTGGCAAAGGTCTGTCTAC
>JBAQEN010000577.1:0-2194 GCA_049286765.1 Methylococcaceae bacterium | reverse complement strand
TGATGCAGCATTACGGACTGACACAGCCATTCAGTCAGGCTGGATATTTCGAAACAGAGCTGCACAAGCAGCTGCTCAAGGACATCAAAGGTGCAATCCAGGAAGGCCGATTGATTGCCGTGTGCGGGGTCGTTGGCAGCGGCAAAACCGTCACCATGCGGCGTTTGCAACAGCAATTGAAAGAAGAAAACAACGTCACCGTCTCGAAATCGCTGACGGTCGAGAAGCATAGCGTCAAACTGACCACGCTGATCGTAGCCCTATGCTACGATCTCGCCACCGACAAAAAAGTGCATATACCTAAGGGCGAACAGCGGGAACGAGAGTTGCGCGAACTCATGCGCAAGAACAAGCGGCCAGTCGCCTTGTTTGTTGATGAGGCACACGATCTGAACAGCCACACGTTAACAGGCCTGAAGCGTCTGATAGAAGTGATCGAGGATGGCGATGGCCGATTGTCCGTTATTCTTTCCGGACATCCAAAGCTGCGCAACGATCTGCGGCGGCCAACGATGGAAGAAATTGGATTTCGTACCGATGTGTTCAACCTGGATGGTATCGCTGGTAGCCAACGTGAATATATCCATTGGTTGATCGGTTCATGCACGAAGAGCGATATTACAGTTGAATCCATCCTGACACAGGAAGCCATTGACCTATTGGCAACACGGCTGCGGACACCGCTGCAAATCCAACTACATCTCACGTTGTCGCTCGAAGCGGGCTACCAAACCGGTGAAACGCCGGTATCTGCCGACCTAGTGGAATCAGTACTGTCACGCCAACTAGACGATCTGGAACCGACGCTAACTCGCCACGGCTACCGCGTCAAAGACTTGGTCGAACAATTCGATACCAAACCAGCAGAGATCAAGGCGCTATTTAGCAATAGCTTGGACGCCACTCGTGCAGCTGAACTACGCAGCCAGTTTCTAGCTGCCGGTCTGCCTATCTGATTATGGTCTGGAGCCTGAATTTCATTTGCATTTATTGTGAGCCCACGAAAATGAAATGCAAGCCAGTGCTGATAAATGCAAGCTCATTTGCAGATAATGTGAGCATGAATACTCTTTCATTTGCAATTAATTTAAGCTGAAAATTGCGTTAAATGCGAGCACGGCAGTTTTCAAATGCAAGCCGTTACACTTATCAGGCTTGCGCTTCCAAACCGCCATCATTAACGCATCGTTCACCAGTTTGGCTCGCATATGCTCGGCCATTGACCAACCCACCACTTGCCGGGAATAGAGATCAATCACCACAGCCAAATACAGCCAGCCTTCCTGCGTATGAATATAGGTGATGTCGCCGACATAGGTCTGGTTGGGTTGCGCCACCGTGAATTGCCGATTCAAGTGATTGGGCGCAATGGGTAAGTTATGCTTGGAATTCGTGGTCGCTTTGAATTTGCGCTTGGTTTTACAGGCCAAACCCGCAATATCCATTAACCGGCCGATACGACGTCGACTGACTTGCCGATCCCGGTTGATTAAGGCTTCCTTGAGGCGACGCGTACCATAGTTTTTCCGACTCTTTTTGAACAGGGTCTTTATGATCTCAACCAGCTCGGCATCGTCTTTTTCAATGGCTGTCTGAGGACGCTCCAACCAAGCATAGTAAGCACTACCAGAAACGCTCATGAACCGGCACATCGATTTAACCGAAAATTTGCTCTCATGTTGTTTGATCCAGGCGTACTTCACCGTTGCTCCTTGGCAAAGTACGCCGCTGCTTTTTTTAACAGGTCACGCTCCTCTATTAATCGGGCGTTTTCCTTCTTCAGCCGCTTCAATTCTTCGTAGAGATGCTCATCGGTTCGCACGGTGTTGTTGAGAGCCTTGGGTTGGCTATATTTATTAATCCAGGTATGGAGCGTATTGGGATTAACGCCTAAATCCTTGGCTGTCTGGGTAATCGGTTTATCAGAACCTATCGCCAGCTTCACGGAGGATTCTCTAAATTCGGCGCTATATGTTTTTAATTTTTGTTTTTCTTGATCCATTTTCGACACACTCTCTATTTTCAGGTTATTTTAGATTGTGTGTCCGGTTTAGTGTAGCCACTTCAGTGGAGTGCCCTTCGACCACAAAAAATAGCCATTCGTAGATTATTTTGCCACTCGCCAGGTGGCATCATCCAGTGGCAGAAAAGGGATTAAGCGATGCTGGATAGTGGCTTTATAATTCGTTCAAGT
>JBAQEN010000576.1:0-2125 GCA_049286765.1 Methylococcaceae bacterium | reverse complement strand
GTATTTGATACAGCGGCAAACCCCACGTCTTATGTAGGTTTGCCGGTACAGTTGGTATACATGCTGAATGCCAGAGCAAGCGCAGAAGGGGCATTGAAATTCATTGATGAGGCCGCCCTGGATCCCTATGTATTTACCCGTGAATCTTTTTTGCAATGGCGCAATAACCTGGCTACGGATGGTAAAACAGAAACGTCTTTAGATCTCGATGTTGAGCTAGATTCAGATGATGATTCTACTGGTAAGAATAATATTCCTGCTGCTGACAATAAAGCATCGCGCGCTCTAGATTTGTATCCTGAAACTAAGTAAATCTCCAATTCATTTGCAATAGATATTAGAGACGTGATTTATTACGTCTCTAAAAATGTATCAAAGAGTAAACTTCGTAATCTTTGAGTTTATTACTTCCCTCCAAAAAATCCAGTTCCACTACAAAAGCGCAGGCTACAACTTTGGCGCCCAGTTTTTCCACTAATTCACAGCTTGCCTTGGCTGTTCCACCTGTAGCTAATATATCATCGATTAATAAAACGTGATCATTGGGATTAAATGCGTCAATATGCGCTTCAAGTGTAGCTGAACCATACTCCAGATCATAAGCCACGCTTTGTACATCGTAGGGTAATTTACCCGGTTTTCTGAGTGGTACAAAAGGCAAACCTAATTCCCATGCCACTAATGAACCAAAAATAAAACCGCGGGCTTCCATACCTGCTACAGCAGTTATATCCCGACCAAGAAAAGGATATAGTAATTGATGTACGGCAAGCCTTAACGTAGCAGGATCTTTTACCAGTGGCGTAATATCCTTGAATATGATGCCGGGCTTGGGAAAATCTGGGATATCGCGGATCTTATTTCTTAGTCTGTCCATTATTATTTTATTTTAATAGAGTGTGAAAGATTCAAATGCATGATTTAGCTGCTTCTAAGCACAAAACGCCTCAATCCGGGCAATAATTCCCTGAACATCCAGCCCGCAAATAGCCAGCAGTTCCTCACGCGTACCTTGTTCAACAAAACTGTCAGGCAGACCTATATTTAATACCGGCATGAGTATGTGTTGCGCCTGCAGGAAGTTATTTACCGCGCTGCCTGCGCCCCCGGCAATAACATTTTCTTCGGCCGTGATCAACAGCTCATGACTTTTCGCCAGTTCTTCAAGCAATTGTTCATCTATCGGTTTGATAAAACGCATATTGACTACCGTTGCACCCAGTTGCTGGCCTGCCGCCAATGCTGGCGTTACCATGCTGCCCCAGGCCAGGATGGCAATGCGGCTGCCCTGGTGCTTTACCTCGGCTTTACCTATCGGTAACGCTGTCATGGTTTTTTCCACGGCAACGCCAGGGCCTTTACCGCGCGGATAGCGCACCGAAGCAGGGCCTTCATGGATAAATCCGGTATAAAGCATTTGCCGGCATTCATTTTCATCGGCAGGCGCCATAATCAGCATATTGGGAATGCAGCGCAGGTAACTGTAATCAAAACTGCCGGCATGCGTAGGGCCGTCAGGGCCCACTAAACCAGCTCGGTCCAGTGCAAACAGGACATCCAGATTTTGCAGGGCGACATCGTGTATCAATTGATCATAGGCGCGTTGCAAAAACGTTGAATAAATGGCGACTACCGGCTTTGCACCTTGACAGGCCTGACCCGCCGCCAGTGTTACTGCGTGTTGCTCGGCAATGGCGACATCAAAATAGCGTTCGGGATAACACTGCGAAAACCTGACCAGCCCGGAACCTTCACGCATGGCAGGGGTAATTCCCAGCAGACGTTCGTCCTGTGCCGCCATATCGCATAACCAGTCGCCAAATACTTCGGTGTAGGTCGGATGCGGTGACGGTGCTGACTTGGGTAACGAATCCTTGCACGGATCAAATGCCGGTACGCCATGGTAAGCCAGAGGGTCTTTCTCGGCAGGCGGGTAGCCTTTACCCTTTTTGGTGACAATATGCAAAAACCGCGGGCCGGAGATCGCTTTAAGATTTTCCAGTGTCGGCACCAGCATATCCAGGTCATGGCCGTCAATCGGGCCAATATAATTAAAACCGAGTTCTTCGAACAAGGTGCCCGGCACGATCATGCCTTTCATGTGTTCTTCGGTTCTACGCGCCAG
>JBAQEN010000575.1:0-15960 GCA_049286765.1 Methylococcaceae bacterium | reverse complement strand
GTTGATGGTTGTAATGGCATTGGTTTCAAAAGAGGCCAGCTTAATCGACTGTGCCATGCCCTGCGATAGTGAAAAGATTAAAATGGGATCTGAAGATTCGATTTCAATGTGATCTTCGATAATACGGGTATTGGGACAATCGAGAGCGAAAGTGAAGTTTTCTTCCTCTATGATAGCCAAAGGGTTTTCTGCGTGATTCAATAATAACTGATGAAGCCTAACCTGCTGTTCCGGGCTGACATTCCAATGTACTACAGCGCCATAAGCAAATACGACAGACCAGGACTGATTATCTTCAATCAGTAATGCGCCTTTGATAATTCTTATCAGTGTTGAGTCTGACAGCACAGATGCTAATGCGCTAATATCAAAACGTTGCGCCAGACAATAGACTGCACATTTTTTTATAGAATGGTTTTCAGACATAAACGAGAGCCAGGCAATCAATGAAAAGGAGCTAAGCAGAGGTATCAACTGCGACAGAATTTACTATGGCACAGTTGATGCCACAGAATGAAATTATTTGTCGGCTATTTTCAGCAGCCATCCGTTCTCGGCTTCGCAATGGGGTGATTTAGCACTTACCTTGATGTTAATTCGAGCCGCCGTGTTTACAAGAGAGGCGGGCATTTTTCCTTTAATCAGATAATAAGGATCTTTATAGTCGGCGGTTATATCAACGGGGATATTCTTCACAGTTACTGAAATTTGCTCCGGCTTGTCGATATTGAAAACTCGAAAAGAAAACTCTCCTTCAGGTGCAATAGTTGCTAAATGTGGCGGCATGAATTTGCCTAAATGGGGTTTGCCACAACTACCAGCGGTGCCACCACCACCGCCTCCATTGCCGCCGCCATGGCCGCTATGATGCTCTGTGGCATACGCCGTGCCTATGGTTAAGAAAGAAATAATAAAAAATATAATTGGCAATTTTGGTTCTTTCATTGGTTTATCCTTCCTGCTCTTGTTATGTAGTATGTCCGGTGATATTACGTCAGGCACGCCAGCCCCGGCAATATAATTTCAGATCACGCCGGAATGTTTTGATTATAGTGAACTATTTGTGCTTGATTTATCGGGCTCTAATTATAGCCACAACTGGCAGTTTTATAGCTATATGATAAAGCGGCTAATAAGAAGAGTCCTTTGAGGTAAAATAGCAAATCTGCCATTCTTCTAAAGCTGTTAAAACATACAACTCTATAAAAAATATATGACATGTTGAGAATCACCGAACTTAAGCTTCCGCTAGATCACGTTGAAAGTGCGATCAAAACAGCCCTACTCAAACGATTGGGCATCGGCGCAGAGGAACTCATCGCATATACGATATTCCGGCAAGGTCATGATGCGCGTAGGCGGGATTCGATAACTCTTGTGTATACGGTGGATGTAGAGGTAAAAAATGAGCAATCCACGCTAACACGGCTAAAAGATGATCCCCAACTCTCGTTAACGCCCGACACCACTTACCGTTTTGTAACTCAGGCGCCAAAAAATTTGATCAGCAGACCTGTCATTATCGGCACAGGGCCTTGCGGTCTGTTTGCCGGGTTAATACTGGCGCAGATGGGCTTTCGCCCGATTATTCTGGAACGGGGTAAAGAAGTACGGGAACGCACCAAGGATACTTTCGGCCTTTGGCGCAAGGGCATTTTTAATCCGGAATCCAATGTGCAGTTTGGTGAAGGTGGGGCAGGCACTTTTTCTGATGGCAAACTCTATACCCAGATCAAGGATCCCCATCATTATGGCCGCAAAGTACTCACTGAATTTGTAAGAGCGGGCGCGCCTGCTGAAATTTTGCGTGTCAGTAAACCCCATATCGGCACGTTTAGATTAGTGACTATGGTGGAACAGATGCGCGCCACTATCGAATCATTAGGGGGAGAGATTCGTTTTCAAAGCCGGGTCGATGCTATTGATATTGTTGACGGTCAGGTACGCGGCGTCATACTTGCCAATGGTGAAACTATTCGCAGCAATCACGTTGTATTGGCTGTCGGGCATAGTGCGCGTGACACCTTTAAAATGCTTTATGATCGCGGCGTTTATATTGAAGCCAAACCGTTTTCTATCGGTTTTCGCATTGAGCATCCGCAGTCACTCATCGACAAATGCCGTTTTGGCAATCATGCGGGTAATCCCTTGCTGGGCGCCGCCGATTACAAACTGGTGCATCATTGCCGCAATGGCCGCTCTGTTTACAGTTTCTGTATGTGTCCTGGCGGCACTGTGGTGGCCGCAACTTCCGAGGTGGGACATGTCGTTACCAATGGTATGAGCCAATACTCACGCAACGAGCGTAACGCCAACAGCGGCATCGTTGTTGGCATCACCCCTGATGATTATCCTGGACATCCGTTGGCAGGGATCGATTTTCAACGGCAACTGGAAGCCAACGCCTTTAAACTGGGCGGAGAAACCTATCAGGCGCCAGCGCAGCTGGTGGGTGATTTTCTCTCAAACCGTCCATCTTCAATATTTGGTTCAATTTTGCCCTCGTATACCCCGGGCGTGCGTTTAGGTGATCTAGGTAAGGCTTTGCCGGATTACGCCATAGATGCGATCCGCGAAGCCCTGCCTGCCTTCGATAAGAAAATAAAAGGCTTTGCCATGAACGATGCAGTGTTGACGGGGGTTGAAACCCGCACATCATCGCCGATTCGTATCAAGCGGAATGCGCATTACCAAAGCATAAATACGAAGGGGCTGTATCCGGCAGGTGAAGGCGCCGGCTATGCGGGTGGGATTCTGTCCGCCGCTGTCGATGGTATCAAGGTCGCCGAAGCATTGGCTTTGGAAATAAATGTTAGTGCAGGCTTGTAGAGACGCGATAAATCGCGTCTCTTCCGGCTTATTTCGAGCGCTTGGTGGTGTTGAAAACAAATGCGGATACTAGCCCGCGCTTGTCAAATTTAATGACCAGATCTTCAGCGCTGTGTTCACTAAACAGGCTGTAGTGATAATTGCCGTAAGTCCACGTCTTCATGCCATTATCTATACCTGTTCTCCAAGGCGCGCCGAAAGTTGTATAGACGTCATTCTGTGTGGTTTCTCCAATGCGAATTGCCGAGATCTGACCAGCAGGGAATTCGTGGCCCACTGAAGCGCAGCCTGATGATAACAGGGGTATCACGACGATTAAACTTAAGAAAACTTTCCTCAGTCTCTCACCAGAGAAAGCCGAAAGAAAAAATATCAAAACCTTCATTTTCATCATTTTAGTCGATATCCATTTTTATAAATGATCTATCGTGATATTAAAATTAAAGTCTGTCAAATTTTACGATTTATCAGACTAAGCCTATCCGGCTGCTCCGGGTTGACTTAAATGTTGTCAAATATGTTAAGAGTAGATAAATGAGGGGGACTATTTAGTAAATTTTAGATCAGGGAGAATGTAGTCGGCACCTGAGGCATCAAGATCATACAGACCTGCCATATGATTACCGTTAAACAGATTGTAGGTTTGCATGATAATTTCCGTTAGCCCTGTCACTAGATTATAATCATTCAGACGTTCTATAGACACCCATCTAGCCTCGGCGACGTCGCTCTGTGCGATAGGCAATATGTCTGTTTCGTCCATCAATATGGCCAGGAAATCAATAATAACATAATGAAAGCCTTCAATGCGCCTTTCAACAACCGCAACTATATTTTTAATGTCGGTTTCAAGACCTGTTTCTTCTCTAATCTCTCGTTGACAGGCTTCAGCCAATGATTCTCCCGGTTCCAGTTTTCCTCCAGGAATAGACCAAAAGCCCATAGCCGGTGGCTGGTTACGCTTAATCATTAATACCTGTTTTTGGTTATTAAATACGATCCCGCCGACAGCCAAAGTGGGCACAGGTAGTGATGGCGTGCTGTTATTTTGCATATCATCCTCAAACTTTCAATTTTTCATTATCACTGATGCTTTTTAGTTGTATAGTAATCACTTATTAGAAATCAATGGACAGATTCTTTCGAGAGTTTGCCTATAAAAACCCTAACGTTCTCATGAGGTGAACCATGACCCCACAAAAACATTACCTTTCGGTAACCCTGTTAATGGCCTGTTTTTGGGCTGTGCCGGTATTGGCCGCTGATTTGGTTGCAGGTGAACAAAAAGCCGCCACCTGTTTGGGTTGTCACGGTCCTAAGGGTAAAAGTAGCAACGCTCAATGGCCTCATTTAGCAGCGCAACAGTCAATCTATTTGGTTAACCAACTTAATGCATTCAAAACAGGAGCCCGTAGCAATCCGATGATGCAATCTATGGCTGCTAACCTGAGTAATGACGATTTTGATAATTTAGCCGCTTATTTTGCCAGTCAACCTCCCGTTAGCGCGGGCGGCGATCCAGCCCTGGCAAAAACAGGTAAGGATAAAGCAAGTATGTGTTTTGGATGTCATGGTTCAGCAGCCGCAGGTAATGGCCAATTTCCAAGACTTGCAGGCCAGCATCCGGAATACTTGATAAAGCAATTAAACAGCTTCAAGGAAGGCGTGCGTAAAAGTGGGCCGATGCAGGCTGTTGCAGGCGGTCTTTCCGAAGATGATATAAAGGCATTGGCAGCCTATTTTGGCTCATTATAATAATATTCATGCTGTCCCGATAGGATAATACAAAGATGGATTATTTGTTTATCAATCTCGAAGTCGTTGAAGAAGAATGGCGCATATATACAGATAGCATATTAACAACTGAACGGTTTTGTGGGAGGAGGGCATCGGCCTTGGATTTTCGGATCAAGTGGCCTTCCACAAGGCTAAGTAGGCTAAAGCTGATAATGATACGTATGTAACTGGAGCCAGTTAGTTATGTCGTGGCTTTTTTATTTGCTCGGCGGCAAATGCAAAGCCCTTTCTTTAAGCGCTAGCGCAGCGTCATGAACCGCTTCCGATAAGGTAGGGCGTGCATGTATAGTTCTAGCCAGATCTTCGCTGCTAGCGGAAAACTCCATTGCTAACACTGCTTCGGCTATCAGTTCAGAGGCTTGAGTTCCGATGATATGAACGCCGAGTATCTTGTCGTTCGTTGCGTGAGCAATGATTTTAACCATGCCTTCAGTTTTATCCATCGCTAGAGCACGAACGGTTGCGGTCAACGGAAAGATACCAATTTTGATAGCTTCTCCAGTGGCACGGAGAGCCTGTTCGCTTTGACCTACCCAGGCAATTTCAGGTTCGGTATAAATAACACTGGGGAGGTTGTCGTAATTGATAGGGTTATGAAATCCGGCAATGAGTTCGGCAACAAATACACCTTCCTCTATCCCCTTATGTGCTAGCATAGGCCCAAGTAAGGTCAGGTCACCAATGGCATAAACGCCGGGCAGGTTGGTGCGGCAGTTATCATCCACATGGACATAGCCGTTTTCGTCCAGCAATAAATCGGCTTCAGGTGCGGATAATTCTCCGGTATTGGGTTTTCGGCCGCATGCAACGATAAGTTTATCTACGCGCAGGGTGTGATGAGCGCCTTCTTGATCTTGATAGTCAACTGTGACTTTTTTGTTGCCTTTTTTTGCAGAAATAACGCGGGCACCCAAACGTAAATCCAGTCCTTGTTGCTGGTAGATGCGATAAGCCTCACCCGAAATTTGTTGGTCGAGTAAGGATAAAAAGTTTTCTTGTGCTTCCAGAAGTATGGTTTCAGCTCCGAGTCTGTTCCAGATGCTCGCTAATTCAAGGCCTACTACACCAGCGCCGATAATGGCTAATTTTTTGGGTACCGTGTCAAGATTTAAAGCGGCAATGGAGTCAATAATAAAGTCGTTGTCTATCGGAGCGCAAGGTAATTGGATAGGTGTTGAACCTGTGGCCAGAATGATATGCTCTGCGTTAAGTATGGAATGTGTTGGGTGGTCCGCGGCGGTGATTTCCACTTGGCGCGCATTCAGTAATCGGGCCTTTGCCTGAATGTGGTCTATCTTGTGATATGCGAATAAGTCAGCCATTTTGTGGCTGATTTCATCAACAATTTTGTCTTTACGTTGAATCATTAGTGGTAAATCCATTGAAATAGCGCCGACATGAATGCCGTGTTTTGCTATCTCGTGGCCCAGCTGATGATAGATTTTTGCGGACTCCATCAAGGTCATAGAGGCAACACCACCGGTATTGAGGTGAGAACCGCCTAATCGGCTCTGACCTTTTTTATTGCGCCAATTATCAATGCAGGCGGTTTTTAATCCGAGCTGTGTACAGCGAATAGCGCTCGAGAAACCCGCAGGACCCGCACCAATGACGATGACATCGTAATGTGTTTGCTTTTTTGGCATAATATTAAATGTTAAGCAGAAGGTGAGCGGGGGCTTCCAAGCATTCTTTAATGGTGACTAAAAATTGTACCGCTTCGCGGCCATCAACCAGGCGGTGATCGTATGAAAGTGCCAGGTACATAATCGGCCTGATAACAATCTGGCCATTTTCAACAACGGGCCGTTCCTTGATGGCGTGCATGCCTAAAATAGCGCACTGCGGCGGGTTAAGTATGGGGGTGGACAGCATCGAACCAAAAACACCGCCGTTAGTGATGGTAAAGGTACCCCCTTTTAAGTCGTCATAGGTTAATGTTCCGGCCCTTGCCTTTTCTCCGAAATCGGCAATGCTTTTTTCAATGCCGGCAAAATCAAGCTGATCGGCATCATGCAATACCGGCACAATCAGACCGCGCGGGGTACTGACGGCAATGCCCAAGTCGTAGTAGCCATGATAGATAATATCATTTCCATCAATGGAGGCATTAATTGCCGGGAAGTGTTTTAAAGCCTCAATCGAGGCTTTGACAAAAAACGACATAAATCCTAGTTTGACAGTGTGTTTTTGTTCGAATCGGGTTTTGTACTGGTTTCGAAGGTCAATGACGCTCTGCATGTTGACTTCATTGAAGGTTGTCAACATGGCTGCGTTTTGTTGGGCTTGTAACAGACGTTCGGCCACTTTTGCTCTTAAACGAGTCATCGCAACACGTTGTTCAGGTCGCAGATTTGATGTAATCGTTGTTGATTCGGTTGGTTTGGCTGTTTCCAGTTTGGCTTCATTTGTCGTGCTCTGTAAAGACACATTATTTTGGGTTTTTACGGTTGTAGCTGGTTGTTTGTTAAGATGATCCAGTACATCAGTTTTAGTAAGCCGGCCACTTTTTCCAGTACCTTTTATTACTGAAGGGTCCAGGGTATTTTCGTGGAGTAATCGACGAACTGAAGGACTTAACGGGATATCTTCTTCGTTGTGCTCAGGTGTTTTAGCGGTTATTGTTAAATTTTCAGTGACTGGGCGCTGTTGAGCAGTTTCAGATTCCAATAATGCCAGTACTTCGCCGCCAGTAACAACCGCGCCGTTTTCCTTTAGTATTTGGCTGAGTACTCCCGATTCAGGTGCGGTGACTTCAAGCACCACTTTATCCGTTTCAAGATCAACAAGGTTTTCATTCTTGTTGACGAAATCACCGGCTTGTTTGTGCCACGTGATCAGCGTTGCGTCAGAAACAGATTCGGGTAGATTGGGGACTAAGACTTCAATGCTCATATTATTTTCCTGAAGGTTTGCCGTATATGGCCGATTGAACGACAGCTTTTTGTTGCTCTATATGAACGTGGAAATTGCCGACAGCAGGTGCTGCCGATGCTTCACGTCCAGCGTAAGTTACGCTGATATGGGCTGGGAGATTGTCGGTAAAGTGATGTTTGGATTGATACCAGGCGCCCTGATTTTTTGGCTCTTCCTGGCACCAGATGAAATCTTCCAAATGGGGATATTTTGCTATTTCCAATTTAAATAATTTATCGGGGAAAGGGTAAAGTTGTTCTATACGGGCAATAGCAATATGTTTCAGATTATCAAAACGGCGCGTTTCCAACAGATCATAATAGACTTTGCCGGCACATAAGATAAAGCGAGTAATTTTTTTGGGATTGATGTCATCCTGCTCGCCGATAATAGGCTGGAATTGCCCTTTTGTCAGATCTTCCAGTGAGGATACCGCGAGCTTATGCCGCAGCAGGCTTTTAGGGCTCATAATAATGAGTGGTTTTCGATACGGACGCATTAACTGGCGGCGTAATAAATGGAATATTTGTGCTGGCGTGGTTGGGTTGCAAACCTGGATGTTATGTTCAGCGCAGAGTTGCAGAAAGCGTTCCAGTCTAGCCGATGAGTGCTCCGGGCCTTGGCCCTCGAAACCATGCGGTAACAACATGACTAATCCGCACAATCGTCCCCATTTGGTTTCGCCGGAACTAATAAACTGATCGATAACCACCTGGGCGCCATTGACAAAATCGCCAAATTGCGCTTCCCAGATGACCAGGGTATTCGGCATTGTTGTACTGTAGCCATATTCGAAACCTAATACTCCGGCTTCGGACAACAGAGAATCAAAAATCTGAGCGCGACCTTGTTTTTTGTCCAGATTTTTAAGCGGAGTGTAAGTTTTATTATTGATTTGGTTATGCAAAACTGCATGGCGGTGAACAAATGTTCCGCGTCCAACATCTTGACCCGTCAGACGGACATGATATTTTTCCAAAAGGAGGCTGGCATAAGCTAGGTTTTCAGCAAATCCCCAATCCAAAGGCATGGCACCCGCAGCCATTTTTCGCCTGTTATCCATGACTTTGGCGACCCTGGGATGTAATTCGAAACCGGCAGGCAGACGCTGCATCCGGTCATTACAATAGCGCAGTTGATCCATCGAAATGGCTGTATTACAAGAAGTATCCCAGCTTTTATCAAGGTACTGCTGCCACTGATTGGTATAGGAATAACTGGAATTTTCCAATACAGGTCTTGAAACAACTTGACCTGCTTCAAGCAATTTTTGGTAATCCTGCTCCGTTATTGCAGATTGTTCATTGGTAATAATCCCTTCGCTAACAAGTTCTTGAGCGTAAAGTTTCCGTGTAGTTTTATGTTTGCGGATTTTTTTATACATGATAGGCTGGGTAGTTGCTGGTTCATCAGCCTCGTTATGCCCGAGACGTCGATAACAAATAAGATCTATGACGACATCCTTATTGAAAGTCATCCGGTAATCGAGGGCAAGTTTTGTTACAAAAATAACCGCTTCCGGATCATCACCATTGACATGAAAAACCGGTGCCTGGATCATGCTGGCAACGTCAGTGCAATAAAGTGTGGAGCGTGCATCTTGCGGGTTACTTGTGGTAAAGCCAATTTGATTGTTAATGACGATATGCACAGTTCCGCCTGTGGAAAAAGCACGGGTTTGCGACATGTTCAGGGTTTCCATGACAATACCTTGACCTGAAAAGGCTGCATCCCCGTGAATTAATACCGGAATAACCGTGTTTATACCGTCTTTTCCTGCGCGGTCCTGACGGGCTTTAACCGAGCCTTCAACAACCGGATTGATAATTTCCAGATGTGAAGGATTGAAGGCGAGGGTTAAATGTACTGGGCCACCGGGTGTGGCAATATCCGATGAAAAACCCATATGATATTTTACGTCACCCGAACTGACGCCAGGTGAAGGCGTATACGTGCCTGCAAATTCGTCAAACAAACTGGCAGGACTTTTGCCTAAAATATTGACCAGTACGTTTAAGCGGCCACGATGCGCCATGCCGATAACAATTTCTTTTACGCCTTTTCCTCCAGCGTTTTGAATAAATTCATCCAGGATTGGGATCAGGACTTCTCCTCCTTCCAGAGAGAAGCGTTTTTGACCGATAAACCTGTTGTGCAAATGGCGTTCTATACCTTCAGCAGCAGTCAGTAGTTTTAAAAGCCATTGTTTTTTTTCAGGATCCAGTGTCAAATTGGCTTTAGAATTTTCCAGACGATTTATTAACCAGCGTCTGATATAGGTATCGACTATGTGCATAAATTCAGAGCCGATGCTGCCACAATAAATTTCTTTCAGGCTAGCAATAATGTCACGTAAAGGCAAACGATCCGCGCCATAAAGCGCGCCTGTGTCGAAGAGGGTACCCATATCCGGCTCGGCAAGTCCGTAATAGGCCGGATCCATATCGGCAGGTGGGGGTGTGGTTTTTCCCAGCGGATTATTGTTGGCAATTTGATGCCCGCGAACGCGGTAATGGTTAATTAGCCGGGAAACAGCGGCCTGTTTTTTTACGCTTTCTTCGGTAAAGTCTTGTAATTGTGCCAGTCTGCCTTGAGATTTTAAGGCAAGCTGGGCAAAGCGTTCTACAACAGGGCTGTGAGGGGTTTCATAATGGGTTCCGTGGTGAATGGCGTTGAATTCTTTTTGCCAGCTTGGCTCAACAGATTCAGGATCTTCCAGAAACCGTTCATATAAGTTTTCCACGAAACTGGCATTACTGCCTTGAAAAGAAGAAGAATCTTGAAAAAGTTTAAGCAGGTTATTCATGATTGATATCCAATTTATTCTGCACGGGATCAAAGTTTATATTAAATCTTGATGCGCTACATTGCCAAGTTCTTCTGAGAAAATTATCCTCATATTTTACTATTATGTGGTAATCGATGTTTAAATGAATGCTCTGGGAATTCATTTACGAACTGGATGATTGCGTATTTAATACTGATTATTTTTACCTGTTTTATGTTGCAACAGGTACTTTGCCATATTGAGAGGCACGAAGGGGATCAAATTTTTTGGCTAAAACAACAAAGTCCCGTAATGGGACTTTGCTATTGCCTCGAATTAATAGGGCATTAAGTATGGCTAATACCGGCGGCTATTCTTTGTTCTCTTTTTTCACTCGATTTTTCAATTTTTGAAAAAACCCGGAGTATGTCTGTAGCAGATATTATTCCGACTAATTTGTTATCCTTGTCGACCACAGGCAATGCGCCAACTTTTTTGTCGGCCATAATTGCTGCAGCTTCTGATGCATAGGTGTCAGGGTTAACAGTTAATACGCCTCGGCGCATTATGTGATGCACTTTTTGTGGGATAACATGTAATTCTGTTGCGTTTTTGCCGGAGACAGCTTCAATTGCGTAAGAGTTGTTTCTCGGACCCAAGGCTTTATACAGATCTCTATCGGATACGATTGCGATAACTTTGCCTTTTTCAACAACGGGTATGTGACGAACTTTTTCATAATGGATTAAAAAAAAGACCCGATCAATCAACTCGTGTTGCTCTACAGTAAATACTTTTGATTTCATTAAATCTTCAACACGCATTATTTGTCCTCCTGATTGTAGTAAACTGCATAAGAATAGGGAAATAATCGCATTTTTACAAGAGATTAAAGAGCTTGTGTTATAAAATACGCAATCTTGTTTTTGTAGAGTCATAAGACTTTGTTTTTGTGGCTTATTAACTTTTTTATTTTTAGTCAATATTTGTCGTAGCGACATACTGGAGTCATTTCATGCGCATTATCCTCCTAGGTAGTCCAGGTTCTGGTAAAGGGACTCAGGCTCAATTTATTACTGCAAAATATGCAATTCCACAAATTTCAACGGGGGATATGTTACGTGCAGCAGTTCGTGCAGGAACGCCGCTGGGTATACAGGCGAAAAAAGTAATGGATTCGGGAGGGCTGGTTTCTGATGACATAATTTTAGGATTGATTAAAGAACGGATTGCGCAACCTGATTGTACCAACGGTTTTTTACTGGATGGTTTTCCGCGAACCATTGCGCAAGCCGAAGGTCTTAAAAATATGGGCGTAGTCATTGATACAGTAATAGAAATCGCAGTGGAGGACGAGGAAATTGTAAAACGCATTGCAGGGAGAAGAGTGCATTTACAATCCGGACGCACTTATCATGTTGAATACAATCCTCCTAAAGTTGAGGGTATTGATGATGTTACAGGGGAAGCGTTGATTCAGCGAGATGACGATAAAGAAGAAACCGTGCGGAAAAGACTTACTGTCTATCATGAACATACCAAACCATTGGTTGGATATTATTCAGACTCAGGTCAAGGGGTTAAATTCAGTTCGATTGCCGGTAAGGGTTCTGTAGATGAAATCACTGAAAGGGTGTTTGCTATTCTGGATTAAGCGTATGCATAAAGTTAAAATCAACAAAATGGTTTTCTATAACAAAAAGGTAAAAGTAAATGAGTAAAGTTTATAACGTTGCGGTTGTTGGTGCAACGGGTGCAGTAGGGGAAACCATGCTGTCAATACTGGAAGAACGCAATTTTCCTGTGGGAGAGGTTTATGCCTTAGCCAGCAGTCATTCAGTGGGCAAAAGAATACCCTTCAAGGGTGGTTCGTTAACCGTACAAGATTTGGCAACTTTTGATTTTTCTAAAGCGCAAATAGGTTTATTTTCTCCGGGTGCGTCTGTCTCGGAAATTTACGCACCTAAAGCCGCTGCTGCCGGCTGCATTGTAATTGATAATACCTCGCAGTTTCGTTATGACGATGACATTCCTTTGGTTGTCCCTGAAGTAAATCCAGAAAAAATCGCAGATTATAAAAATCGTGGAATTATCGCCAATCCTAATTGTTCAACCATTCAGATGCTAGTCGCATTAAAGCCCATATATGATGCGGTAGGTATCACTAGAGTCAATGTCTGTACTTATCAGGCGGTTTCCGGGACTGGTAAGGAAGCCATTGAAGAGCTTGGTTTGCAGACAACCAATATTCTTAATTTGCAAGCGGTTAAACCTAGCGTCTATCCAAAGCAGATCGCCTTTAACGTATTGCCGCAAATAGATGTATTTATGGATAACGGCTATACCAAGGAAGAAATGAAGATGGTGTGGGAAACCCAAAAAATTCTGGGTGACGCTAATATTAAAGTTAATGCTACAGCGGTTCGAGTACCTGTTTTTTACGGCCATTCGGAAGCCGTACATATTGAAACGAGTAAAAAAATTAATGCCGATCAGGTGAGGGCGTTGCTGGAAAAAGCGCCAGGCATAACAGTGATGGATGAACGCGTCAACGGTGGATATCCGACGGCTGTGACGGAATCATCAGGTAATGATGATGTGTTTGTAGGGCGAATCAGAGAAGATATATCACATCCGCAAGGTATAAGTTTGTGGGTGGTTAGTGATAATGTCCGGAAAGGTGCTGCGCTTAATAGTGTCCAAATAGCAGAGGTACTGGTAAAAAATTACATCTAGGCTAAGCTTGGCTTTATATTTGACTGTTCGCGGTCATAGACTGTGGTATTTAGTATGAAGGAGAGCAGAGTGCGCAATTTAACCAAGACACTAGCGGTAATGTCGTTACTGGCTCCGGCAAGTGTTTATTCGTTAGGAATTGGCGATATTAAATTGCACTCTTTGCTTAATCAGAATCTGAATGCCGAGATTTCATTGGTTTTATCGACGGGTGAAAAAGCATCGGACATTAGGGTAAATTTAGCTGCCCCGGATAAATTTGATGAAGTAGGAGTGCCATGGACTTCTTTTTTATCGAAAATTAAATTTGCAACGGTAGTTGGCGCTAAGGGTTCGGTGGTTATCAAGCTCAGTTCAAATGAAGCGGTAAAAGAGCCATTCCTGGATTTCCTGCTCGAAGTGAGTTGGCCAAAAGGTAGTTTGTATCGTGAGTTTACTGTGCTTGTCGATCCTCCGGAAGCATATCAACAGGAACGATATCCTGTTGTAACAAGTTCCGAAAATTTTGAGCCGGAACCGGTTCTTGCCCCTCAAAATCAAACCCTGCAAAGCCAGCAAATTGGAGCTGAGAAGGGTATAAGCGGAGAGAGTGAATATGGCCCAACAAGGGGAAATGATACGCTCTGGAAGATTGCAGAACGCGCAAGCAGGCAGCAGGTGGGTGTTTCAGTTGAGCAATTGATGTTTGCGATCTACAAAGAAAATCCTCGTGCATTTTATCAGGAAAATATGAATGTCTTATTAATTGGAAAAACGCTGAAGATTCCAGATAGAGAGGTTGTTTTAAAGTTTTCACGAAAGCATGCCATGGCTGAACTCAATAGGCAAACAACTGTCTGGAAAAACCGCTTAACCAAGCCCATGGTTGAAAGTGCAAGCGTTAATAAGGATATTGTAGATAATGAATTAACATTAATTGCTCCTACAGAAACAGCCATCTCTGAAAAAGTTAAGTTGGCTCCTGGAAATGAGCAAACAACTACAATAAAGACAGCTACAGATAGATCTGCTGAAATAGCTGACAAAGTGGATGATGTTGCATCTCTTGGAGAAGATGCACTGCGAGTCAAAGTTGCAGAGCTTGAAAAACAGTTAGCTACTATGCAGCAAATAATCGCTTTAAAAGATCAGCAACTTGCCGCTATGCAAAAACAATCCCAGGAAAAGCTCGGTATTCAGCCGCCAGTTATCCAAGCAGAGCCAAGCCAGGCTGAGATTGCCAGCGCGATGGCTCGACAAAAACCAACCAAAGTCGTTGTTAAGCCCCCGGTTCAATCCGAAGCGGAAGTTTTTTTGGACCCTTATTATTTATGGGTCGGTGGCATAGGCGCGGGAATGTTATCGTTGCTAGGATGGGTTTGGTGGCGAAAACGTAAGATTGTTGAAGAAGCGGATATTAAAATCCCGTTTGTTCATTCAAACATGAGTAACATGCATGAATCCGAGGGAGTTTCTTCACCGTCGCTTAATAAAAACGGTGCCATTTATGATGCAAATGCGGCGGGTGAAAGTTCTTTTTTAAGTGAAATTTCATTCGCTGACTTTAACTCATTTGATACGGATCAGAGTGAAATCGATCCTGTTTCCGAGGCTGATGTATATTTGGCTTATGGGCGTTATCAACAAGCGGAAGAGTTGATGCGGGAAACTCTTAAAGAGCAACCTGATCATGATGGATGCAAGTTGAAACTCCTGGGAATTATTTATTCCAGAAAAGATAAGCATGCTTTTGAAGCCTATGCGAATAAATTGGCCGAAACAGGTAAAAAAGATGATATTGAGTTTTGGGCAAAAGTCACGGAAATGGGCAGTCAGATTTGCCAGGATTCAATTTTGTTTTCTTCTGGAACAGCTCAGTTTTCTGATGAAGTGAAAACATTTGTTGATAAAAATCATGCAAATGTATCCGAACTGGATAAGGTTAAAGCCGGGCCTGTAATGGACATTAAGAAAACGGACTTTGACTTAGCTGCTATTAATGCATCATTGCATGATGAGGACGTTAAAGAAGGATCTGAGGTAGCAGAAGATGGTTTATTGAATTTTGATTTAACTTCCTTTGGGGATAATGTCGTAGAAGATGAGTGGAAGAATAACGAGAGTATAGATTTTGATTCAGGTTCATTAGAGGATATTGCAGTATTAGATAAGTCTTATGAAGATGCCTTCCCGAAACATCAAGAGCAAGAGCCTGCGGATAAGGATGAATTTGAATCGATTGATTTTGATTTGAGTGCAAAAGTTAATACAGAAGAAGAGATTGGTAAGATTGATTTAAGTGATGTAAACGGCTTAGATGAAGTTCATCAGAGTATTGACTTTTCAAACGATAACCCAGCTGGTTTGAGTAGAAGTATCCCAAATGAGCCCTTAGTAGGCGATTTTGAGTTTGATTTTGATATGCCAGTAGCCAGGCAGGATTCTGATCTGGCCGACATGGATGAGTTGGAAACAAAGCTTGATTTAGCCATGGCTTATATTGATATGAATGATTCTGATGCGGCCAAAGATATTGCAAGAGAAGTCCTTGAGAAAGGTACGCCAGAGCAACAATTAACAGCTCAAACGCTGCTCGATAGATTGAAATGACGTATTTGTCATTAACCGATAATAATGCTCGAAAGGCTTTTATTAGTTTAAATATTTATTTATAAATACCAGTATGGTTTCTTGTTGATTAATAAGGGTTAGAATGCTTTGTTGTAATTTCAGAAAGTGCAGTTTAATAGCTGAATAATCTTTATTTATTAAACAATTTTCTAATGAGCTTGCTGGTTTTTGAATGGCCGTTAAACCACAAAAGCTTGCTGATCCATGTAATTTATGAGTGATTTCTTCGGCCAATTGGAAGTGCTGATGTGCCAGAGCATCTTTGATTGCAGTAATTTGTAGAGGAAATTCTTCAAACAGTTTCT
>JBAQEN010000574.1:0-8066 GCA_049286765.1 Methylococcaceae bacterium | reverse complement strand
GCTGGAAAGGGCATCGTTATTTGATCGATGCCTTCGCAACTCTGCCTTATGATGCTGATTTGAAACTGTTGATTGTCGGTGATGGCCCGCAAGAGCAGGCTTTGAGGCAGCGAGTCGCTGAGTTGGGGCTGGATGAACGGGTTTTGTTTGCCGGCAGGCAAAATAATGTGGAAAACTGGATGCAGGCAATGGATATCTTTTGTCTTCCTTCTTATGCTAATGAAGGTGTGCCGCAATCATTGATGCAATCCCAGGCCTGTGGAATACCCGCTATTACTACATTTATTGGAAGTATTGACGAGGCCATTGTACCCGGACAATCAGCATTGATCGTGCCGCCAAAAGATGTAAGTTCATTAGCAAATGCCCTTAAGGTGTTGATCAGTGATGAAAATAAACGTATTCAGATGGGGCTTGCAGCTGCCAGGCATGCAGCCGATAACTTTTCTGAAAAAATAATGCTGGATAAAATGGAGGCTATTTTTACCTGTGTTGCTCAATAGAAGGTTCTTTTATACGGGACCACCAAAGGCCAATTATCAGTACACTGAGTAAGCCGTGCTCATGATGCAACGTGGTATTAAAAATGCCATTGATCAGCACGACTTGCATAACGCCGGCTGCGGATAGCCATAGCATCCAGTAGATCAGCGGGTCTTCACACTTCGGCGTGTGGCGGTATAACAGGTAACAGATAGTTAGCAGGTTAAGAAAAATGACGATAAAGCCGGTTAATCCTTGTTCTGCCAGCGTATTAAAATAAAGGCTGTGTCCATGCGAGGACGGATGATAAATTTTATCTGTGTAGGTTTTATTTTCTTCGGCTAACCAGTTTGCCTGTCTTTCCGGTGTTGCCTGATGAAAATTCTTAATTCCCAAGCCAAAGATGGGATTATGCCGCCAGATAAGTAATGCACTGTTCCATATTTTGACTCTTACATCCATAGAATTAAAAGAACTGTTCGGGGCTGTTTTCGATAAGGTTTCCTGAACCATGGATACTTTCTTTAAATAAACGCCTCCATTTACAAATAGGGCGGCCAACAGGAGTATTAATAATGGTTTTTTGGATCTTTTTGTCCAGATCAGGCCATAGGATATGGCAATTATACCCATTGCCAACGCGGATCCTCTACTGCCGGAAATGATGATTAGTGAACTAAAAATAATTACAATGGTGATGAGTAAAAGTCGAGTAAACCAGCGATGGGAGTAGTCTTGTGTAAGAGTAAATGCCAAAGCGATTGCGAAGGTTATGCATAAATAAACAGAAGAGTGATTTACATGCCCAACGGAGTTAAGTTCTAAAAAAAATTTTTGATGATTATATAATTTCCACAATCCCACTCCGGAAGCCAGTAACGTGGAAATAATGACAGTAATCAAGAATAATGATATTTCTTTATTATTAAATTGGGAATTTTTCAAGCAAAACAGGAATAAAGGAATCAACATTGCGTTGCTTGCGCCACTCCATTCTTTATGTGGGACCTCTACAAATCCAGCTACAACAAAGCCAACTAACATCCATGCTATAAGTAAATAGTCACTAAATACCAGTTCTTTAAACGATAATTTATTTCGATGTGATAATAAAAATAGCGTAATGAATAAAATCAAGAAGATTGTTTTAGGCGCCTCCAGCATGGGAAGGGCTAAAATCATAACCAGAAGACTTAATGACTGAATTCCATGACAGTTTGTAAAAAAAGTTTTGATGTTAAGTTGAGGCATGATTTAAAAACGAATTTTGAAAAGGCTAACTCAATAAAAATTTAGCAGGATTTAGAGACACTGAGCATTGAAGAGATACTGGTACAATGCATACGTGCTGATTTTTAATATAAAATGTCTCCAGTAATCAGAATATTCAACATTTTCCTGTATAGATGCCTATATTGCAAAACATTCTCGTTACTCTACAAGGAAAAATAGTAAGTAACATCGCCTGTTTTAGTATCAGAAGGCATTGAGATTAATTTACAAATGAATCAGGCTATCACCCAAGTCACAGCAACAACTCTACTTACTCACGTGAAGAGGCCTAGTGACAATGCGGGTGTAAAATTTTCTCAGTAAGAAAAATTAATAATATGACTGCCATGTTCGGTGGCTCTATTAAATCCTTAGGAGCATATGAAAAAAAAATCTAAAGCGAGCTTGCAGATATATAAGCGATTATTAAGCTATGTAAAACCGAATCGTGGTCTTTTTGCAGTGAGCGTCGTGGGATTCCTGATTTATTCAACTACTCAACCGTTATTTGCGGCAATGATCAAGCATATTATTGATACGTTGCAAACTGAAACACGCGAGGGTATGTACTATTTACCGTTGTTGTTCAGCGGTTTAATTATCGTTCGAGGCTTTGGCGCTTATATAGGTAATTATTTTCTGGCTAAAGTGTCTACAAATGTCGTGCACGCCTTGAGATGTCAGATTTTTGACCAGTATACCCGATTACCAACAGCTTACTTTGATGCGAATAATAGCGGCTACATGATTTCAAGGATAACGAATAATGTCGGAGAGGTTACCAAAGCCACTACCGATGCATTACGTACCTTTGTGCGGGAGGGTTTGACGGCTGCCGGTTTGCTGGTCTATTTGTTTTATTCAAACTGGATGTTATCGATGGTTTTTGTCGGTTTAACGCCAATTATTGTGTTACTGGTAAATTATGTCAGTAAACGCCTCCGAATGATAAGCAAAAAAATACAAGGATCCATAGGTGATATGACCCATATTACTTCGGAATTAGTCGGCGGGCATCGAGTGGTGCGTAGCTATGGGGGGGAAGAATATGAACGCCGGCGGTTTTTGGAAAGCAGTTCGTTTAATCGGAGACAGTCGCTAAAACTCGCTACGACATTAGCAATACATAATCCGATAATGCAACTTATCATCGCGATAGCATTGTCACTTTTAATGTATATGGCTTTGTTTTTTATGGAGCAATCCAGTGTTGGTGAATTTGTAGGTTACTTGACAGCGGCATTTTTATTGCCCAGACCTATCAGGCAATTAAGCGATGCAAATGGAGATATTCAGAAAGGCATTGTGGCCGCCGAATCCTTATTTGATATTCTGGATGAACCAGGCGAGTTAGATGAAGGCACTTATCAGATCGAAAGATGCAAGGGAGCCCTGGAATTTAAAAATCTGTCGTTTCAATATGCCGGCGCAAATGAACCCGCGCTAATAGACATTAATTTTAGGGTTGAGCCGGGGCAAACGATCGCGCTGGTCGGAGCCTCCGGAGGGGGTAAAAGCACGCTGGCCAATCTGGTTTCACGTTTTTATCCTCATGAAACGGGTGAAATATTGCTCGATGGCGTGGAAATAAATTCCTATCAATTGGCCAGCTTAAGAAAACAATTGGCATTGGTTAATCAGCAAGTGACTTTATTCAATGATACGATAGCGAATAATATTGCTTATGGCGCATTGGCTACTGCAAGCCGAAACGAAATTACTGCCGCTGCAACTGATGCCTATGCAATGGAATTTATCAGTAAACTGGATCTGGGACTTGATACTGAAATTGGTGAGAATGGCGTCAAATTGTCGGGGGGGCAACGGCAACGCCTGGCATTGGCAAGGGCATTATTAAAAGATGCGCCAATTCTGATATTAGACGAGGCAACTTCGGCGCTGGATACCGAGTCAGAGCGATTTATCCAGGCTGCGTTGCAGAAAGTCATGAGCAATCGGACGACGTTAGTTATTGCCCATCGTTTATCGACCATTGAAAGCGCTGATATGATTTTAGTGATGGATCATGGGCGCATCATTGAGAGAGGCTCTCATCAGGAGTTGATTGATAAAAATGGAGCTTACGCGCGTTTGCATCAAATGCAATTCAAGAAGCAGTATGAAAAAAATAATTAATATATTACTTGACTATCAACAGCTTTTACTCGTTGCTGCTTGGCGGCGCGGGAGCGATGCAAGCCATTATTGTTGAAGGAGCGTTATCTTGAAGACATTTATTTCAGATCTTGAACAGCATCAGGCAGTGATCAAGCAATTGGCTGATTGCGCTGATGTGATTGAAGCCGCGGGAGCGTTACTGATTAAAACGTTAAAACAGGGTGGAAAATTGTTGCTCTGCGGTAACGGCGGTAGCGCAGCAGATAGTCAGCATATCGCCGCAGAATTTGTAGTCAGATATGAAAAAAAACGTCAGGCTCTGGCTGCTATTGCATTGACTACAGATAGCTCTATTTTGACGGCGCATGCCAATGATTTTGATTTTGAAACGGTTTTTTCACGGCAGGTCGAAGCCATAGCCAATGAAAAGGACTGTTTGATTGCCATTTCTACATCAGGCAATAGCAAAAATATATTAAAAGCAGTGCAAGCTGCAAAACTAAAAGGCATGACGGTTGTTGCATTAACGGGGTGTGAAGGTGGGAAATTGAGCAGGCAAGCTACGGTTTCGGTTATCGTACCGTCGGTTGTGACAGCAAGAATACAGGAAGCGCATATATTGATAGGTCACTGGTGGTGTGGCGCAATTGAGGAGGCATTAAGTGCTGGCAATTAGTCCTGAGTTTTCTGCTGCTCATATCATAGTGATTGGTGATGTCATGCTGGATCGATACTGGTCTGGCAAGGCGGCGCGTATTTCTCCCGAAGCGCCTGTGCCGGTGGTTCAGATTAAGTCGATTGAAGATCGGGTTGGCGGTGCGGGCAATGTTGCGCTCAATATTGCTAGACTGGGTGGAAAAGTCACCTTATTGGCTGTTATTGGCGATGATGTTGAAGGAGAGACTATTCAGCAATTGTTAGAAGCGGAAGGTGTTGTCTGCGAGTTTGTGGTTGAAAAGTCTGTACGCAGTATTTGCAAGCTACGTGTCATGGCGCAGCATCAGCAACTTATACGGGTTGATTTTGAAGAGTCGCCGCTTAAATTTAATCAGGAAGCTTTGATTGCACGGTTGCGCAGGTGTTTACCTGAAAATCAAGTGCTGGTCTTTTCGGATTACGGCAAAGGCACGCTGGCTAATGTTTCAGAGCATATTCATGAAGCGAAGCAAGCGGGGCTTACAGTGTTGGTTGATCCAAAAGGGGTGGATTACCGGCGCTATGCTCGAGCTGACGTGATCACACCCAACTTGGCAGAATTTCAAGCGGTGGTTGGCGTTTGCGAAAATGAACACAGTTTAGTCAAAAAAGGACGAGAACTTTTAAAACAAAACCAAATCCCTTCGCTTTTGTTGACGCGGGGCGAAGCGGGCATGACGCTTATACAGGAGAGTCAAGTGCATTCATTACCCGCCCAGGCTAAGGATGTCTTTGATGTAACGGGGGCGGGGGATACGGTAATTGCGGTCATGGCTTTAGGAGTGGCGCTGGAGATGCCTTTATCTGAGTCAATGTATCTGGCAAATTTAGCCGGTGGAATTGTTGTTGGCAAGTTGGGGACATCAACGGTATCAATCCAGGAGTTGACACGCGCCATGCATGGCGATAGAGATTCCTTATATGGAATTGTTTCGGAAGATGAATTGGCGCAACTTATCACGCGAGCAAAGGCTCATGACGAGAGAATTATTATGACCAATGGCTGCTTTGATTTGCTACATGCCGGCCATGTAACCTACTTACAACAGGCGAAAGCGCTGGGTGATCGTTTGATTGTAGCAGTGAATTCCGATGCATCAGTTAAACAGCTTAAAGGGGACTTGCGCCCTATTAACGGTTTACAGGAGCGCATGACGGTTTTGGCCGCCTTGGCTTGTGTGGATTGGGTGGTTTCCTTCGAAGAAGAAACGCCTGAGCGATTGTATTGCAGATTGTTGCCTGATGTTCTGGTTAAAGGCGGCGATTATGCGCCCGGCCAGGTTGCTGGTGGTGATTGCGTGATTAAAGCGGGTGGTGAGGTAAAAATTTTACAATTTGTTGATGGTCAATCGACAACGGCGATGATTAACAAGGCGAGGGCAATGGAATGATTATTGTTACTGGTGGTGCAGGCTTTATAGGCAGTAATCTGATTCGTGCGTTAAATGAGCGAGGCGAAAAGAATATTTTATTGGTTGACCATCTGGTAAATGGTCGAAAAATGCACAATATAGCTGATCTGGAAATTGCTGATTATATAGACAAGACGCAGTTTATAGAAAAGATTGAGTCGCCGGCTTTTTTAAATGACGTGCAAGCTGTTTTTCACCAGGGAGCATGTTCAGCGACGACAGAATGGGATGGTCAGTATGTAATGAAGAATAATTATGATTACTCGAAACGCTTGTTGCATTGGTGTATCGAAAAAAACACTGCATTCATATACGCATCTTCCGCTTCCGTTTACGGGCTTGGCAAGCATGGTTTTCGAGTTGACCGTAGTTGTGAGCATCCCATCAATATGTATGCGTATTCAAAGTTCCAATTTGATCAATACGTTCGTAGTTTATTAACTAAAACCTTAAGTCCAATTGTTGGGTTTCGCTATTTTAATGTTTACGGCCCGAGAGAGCAGCACAAAGGTGCTATGAGTAGTACGGCCTATCATTTTAATCAGCAAGTGCTTGAGCAAAAAAAAGCTAAATTGTTTGAAGGCTGTGATGGCTTGGCTAATGGCGAACAAAAACGCGACTTTGTTTATGTTGACGATGTAGTCGATGTTAATCTATGGTTTTTAGATCATCCGGGGCAACATGGCATTTATAATGTAGGGACTGGAAAGGCCGAAACATTCAATACTGTCGCGCAAACCGTCATTGATTGGCATAAAGAAGGTTGTATTGAATATATTCCTTTTCCAGAGCACCTGAAAGGCGTTTATCAGAGTTATACTCAGGCGGATATTTCCGGCTTAAGGCAGGCAGGCTATACCAAAGACTTTTTGAGCGTTAAACAGGGAGTTACAAAGTATCTGGAGCATTTGAATTCAATTGCCGGCAAGTAAATTTTGGCGTAGACCAGTATAATTCCGCCTTCTTTCAAGCATGGGTTCCTGAAGAGTGGCGGTTTTGGGATAGAGTTGATAAAGATAAGTATTTTCCAATAGATACATGAGTCTGAAAAAGGGGAAAAATAAATCCCTGTAACTCAACCGCTTTTTAGGTCTCGTTCATTAATGGTTTTAAATAATATTTGAAACGTTCTTTTTGCAGTTGTTCAGCCGCCTGCTCATCGTTTTGGCTAAGAGCAACTTTGTCCGGTATTTCAAAAGTGATGTCGGGTTTCAAATAGTTTATGGCATTGTCAATAGATTTCAATTTGTCATAAGGTGTCATCATGCATTCGTAGGGATAGATTTTTTTGTCCTTGCCCTTAGGGGCTGTGGACTTGTGGATAAGTCTTTTTTATCCTCAAAATGAACAGCTATTGGCATGCGATACATCGATTTAATTATTTAAATTCGTAGGGAAAATCCGGCGGGCGAGCTTTATAGTGCCTCGCCTTAGCTTTGAATCAAATTCAGTTCACCCGCAAAATTCCCGCCATTAGAAAGACCTATTAGGCTGGAAGCAGGCCCTATTCGCCCGCCGGATTTAAAAGCGGATTTGCGCGCGAGGCGCGCTTATTCTGATTTGTAATCAGTAGGTTATTAGTTATACATACGTTATTTACTAATATATTTCAATGTACTATAAAATATAATATAAATTATTAAATATATGTAGACGCTATGTAGACAAAATTCATATTATTTGCTTATTTACGATGTTTTACACTCGATCAGTGATTGTTCGTGCGGATTAAGTTAAATCTGGCACCACCGCTAATTTTCGACCCAAGCTAACGGGGGTTGTTTATTTGAACGGTAACGCTTCAATTTTCTGGTTACGAAAAGGGTCAGCTGATTTACAGAAAGCTTGAGAGCTATCAAGCAGGTAGCTTGGGAACCTGTCGAAATATGGTATTTTTAAACATGACAGTCGCCTTATCTGTAGATAAACTCAAACCTAGGTATTTATGGCTAAAACACCCGAAGGTCAATTTCTGAGTTAATAGTAGGAATTATCTTCGCAATGGAAGAGTTGCTTATGATTGATGGTAACAACGAGATGATTTTGCAGAACAATTTTTGTTCGACATTATGACTTCTCTTTACT
>JBAQEN010000573.1:0-1513 GCA_049286765.1 Methylococcaceae bacterium | reverse complement strand
TCTATTGCCGAAGTAGTCAATATCTCCGATGTGATTATATTATGCCTGGCTGATACCGCGGCTGTTGAATCAGTGATACGCAATGATATTCTGGAAAATGGCTCAGCAGGCAAGTTGCTGATTGACTTATCCAGCATTCACCCGGAAAACACCCGGCAATTAGCAGCAATGCTGCAAGAAAAGTGCGGCATGGGCTGGGTGGATGCACCTGTTTCAGGTGGTGTTGCCGGCGCTGAACAAGGTAATTTGGCCATTATGGCAGGCGGCAGCGCGGAAAATATAAGCAAGGCACGCCTGGTTTTAGCCCCACTGTATAAACAACTCACTCACATGGGCGATGTCGGCAGTGGCCAAGTCACCAAAATATGCAACCAGATGATAGTCAGTTGCAATGTGCTGGTAATAGCAGAAATGATGGCGCTAGCCAAACAGTCCGGCGTGGCTGCTGAAAAAATTCCGGAAGCGCTTGCAGGCGGTTTTGCCGATTCCAGACCCTTGCAAATCGTTGGTCCGGAAATGGCGTATGAGACATTTGAACCGGTTAAATGGCGCGTTAAAACCTTGTTGAAAGATCTGACTATGGCCATTGATTTGTCCACTAGACAGGGCAATGCCATCCCTATGTCCGGTTTGGCGGCGCAACTGATGCAGCTGCATGGCAGTCATGGTTATTTGGAACAAGACCCCTCCACCTTGATCAAACTGTTTGCTAAAGACTGATGCTTAGGTTCACCGCCAATTTAAGCTTATTGTTTACTGAAGTAGCGCTTATCGATCGTTTCAAACTAGTAAAACAACATGGCTTTAAAGCCGTAGAAATACAATTTCCTTATAATTTAAATTTGAAATCTCTTAACAATGCACTGGAGGACCAGCAGTTAAAATTGGTGTTGTTTAATGTAGCGGCTGATGATTTATTACAAGGCGGCGAAGGATTGGCCTGTGTGCCTGAAAAGCGGGAGCAATTCCGGCAGGCCGTCACTCAAACGCTTGAATATGCGCAACTGTTAAAACCGGAAGTCATTAATGTATTGCCCGGACGCTGCCTGGATAGACATCGGCAAAAAGAATATCTGGAAACCTTTAACGAAAATTTGTATTTCGCTGCCGGGGCATTTGCGGCATTAGGCATTAAAACCGTTTTTGAAGCGATCAATACCCGTGATATGCCGGGATTTATTATCCATAGTGGTCAACAAATGCTTGACGTGCTAAAGCAGCTCAACCACCCAAATCTCTTTATACAATACGATATATATCACATGCAGATGATGGGCGAAAAGCCGGATGAATTCATTACCCGGCATGCCGGCAAAATTGCTCACATTCAGTTTGCCGATTGTCCAGGACGTGGGCAACCCGGTACGGGTCAGATCAATTTTGAACATGTTTTTTCTGCAATTGAAAAATCAGCGTATTCGGGATGGGTTGGCGCTGAGTATAAACCCGTTGGAACTACTACTGAAAGTCTGGACTGGTTTTGTTGATCATAGGAGGGGACATTCACACTATT
>JBAQEN010000572.1:0-2118 GCA_049286765.1 Methylococcaceae bacterium | reverse complement strand
GCCTTGCGTGCCGATATGGATGCCTTGTTTATTCAGGAGCAAAACACGTTTGTCTATAAATCCAGACACAATGGCAAAATGCACGCCTGTGGTCATGACGGCCATTCGGCGATGTTGCTGGGCGCCGCTAAATATTTATCAGATAACCGCCATTTTAACGGTACCGTGTATTTTATTTTTCAGCCTGCCGAGGAAGGCCGCGCGGGCGCCAAACAAATGATAGATGACGGCTTGTTTAAACAATTTCCGGCTGATTGTGTGTTCGGGATGCATAATTTTCCCGATATTCCACCCGGTCATTTTGCCGTTAAATCAGGCGCGATGATGGCATCGTTTGACTGTTTTGAAATTACTATTACCGGACAGGCAACTCATGCGGCTATGCCGCATTTGGGCAATGACGCCATCGTCGCAGCCGCCCAGCTGATTAGCTCCTTGCAGACTATTGTCAGTAGAACGATTGATCCTGCTGACCCTGCGGTCGTCAGCATTACCCAGATACATGCGGGCAACACCTGGAATGCAATACCGGAATCGGTGCTGCTACGAGGCACGTTTCGTTGTTTTAACAACGCCGTTCAAAAAACGATTGCTGATAAAATTGCCCAACTGGTTAATGCCATCTGTGAAGGTTTCGGGGTTGGCGCAAACGTCCGGTTTAATCCTGAAAATGTTGGTTATCCGGTCACATTTAATAGCGAAGCGGAAACAGCGGCGGCGCTAAAAGCGGCAATTGCTGTAGCCGGAACTGCTTGTGTCAATCAGCAACCGGCTCCGTGTATGGGTTCAGAAGATTTTGCCTTCATGTTGCAGGAAAAACCGGGTTGCTATATCTGGCTAGGCAACGGCTCTTCTGAAAATAGCTGTCTACTGCATAATCCGCATTATGATTTTAACGATGAAATATTGCCGGTTGGCGCGGCTTACTGGGCCAAGCTGGTTGAAACGGTATTAAGCGAATCAAATTTGTAAAAACGCCTAAAGTCAAAGCCACGAATTTGGCAAAGGGCAATCACAAGGGATTGCC
Organism: Methylococcaceae bacterium; assembly: GCA_049286765.1. Lineage (GTDB taxonomy): Bacteria > Pseudomonadota > Gammaproteobacteria > Methylococcales > Methylomonadaceae > JAGXGJ01. The sequence goes on along the minus strand of JBAQEN010000572.1, from coordinate 1,091 downwards.
CCTACTTTTTGGGCTCGAACAGCATGTGCGCCATTTTTTTGGCCTTGGTTTTTAAATAACTCACATTGTCATCGTGAGCGACCACTTCAAGGGGAATACGACCCATCACCTTAATGCCCAGTTTTTTCAACTCATCTATTTTCTTCGGGTTATTGGTCATCAATTCTATTGATCTTACCTCCAGGTTTTCCAGCATTAATGCGGCAATACTGTATTCCCTTTCATCGGCAAGATGACCCAAATGAATATTCGCATCAACGGTATCCATGCCCTGATCCTGTAAATTATAAGCCTGTAGTTTTTTCAGCAAGCCTATGCCTCGCCCTTCCTGGCGCAGATAAATCAATACCCCGAAACCCGCTTCATCGATTAGCTCCATGGCCATCGCCAGCTGTTCGCCGCAGTCGCAACGCCTGGAACCCAGGACATCGCCGGTAAAACACTCGGAGTGAATGCGTACGGGCACATTTTCCTTGTTCCTAATATCGCCTTTAACCAGTGCAACATGCTCCTTATCATCAATAGTATTGCTATAATAATGCAGGATAAACTCGCCGTACTCAGTCGGGAGTGGAGTCTGTACCAAATCTTCTAATTGTGCTTTCACGTCAATGACTAATTCCAAAAATACTTTATTACTCGTTCTCAAGCCTGGTTGAGATTACAATCCGTTCCCGGCGGTTGAGCCGGAAAACGTCTATTTTACATGACAGACAAGAATAGTGTTGATGAAGCTCAAGTTCGCGCAGTAATATTCGATAGACTACTCATTCGCCAAATTCATTATGAAATCAGACAGCACTGCAATAAAACATCGATATGATCGACTTGCTCCGTATTTTGACGGCCTGGAAGCGGTAATGGAAGGCCTGTTTTTTAAAAGTTGGCGTAAACAGTTATGGGCGAAAGTTGATGGCCATCACATACTTGAAGTCGGTGTCGGAACGGGTAAAAACTTTGACTATTACCCTGCCGGCGCCAGAATCACAGCAATTGATTTTAGTCAAAAAATGCTCGAGCAGGCAACCAATAAAAAGAAGAGGAAAAATATTCCTGTTGATTTGAATCTGATGGATATCCAGTCTTTATGG
>JBAQEN010000571.1:0-4954 GCA_049286765.1 Methylococcaceae bacterium | reverse complement strand
CTACGGATGTTGGTAAACATATCACACAGTAACAAATATCATGGAATCACAACACTCATTCGTCAGCTGGTTTAGAGATTCATCGCCCTATATCCACGCGCATCGCAACAAAACCTTTGTCATTTCTTTTGGCGGCGAAGCGGCGCTGGCTGATGATTTTGATCACCATATCCACGATATAGCTTTACTCAGCAGCTTAGGTGTACGGCTGGTTTTGGTTCACGGCATACGCCCGCAGATAGACCAGCGTCTTGATAAGCTCAACGCTCCGGCCCTCTTTCATAATAATTTACGCATTACTGATGATCTCGCCCTGCAATGCGTCAAAGAGGCCGCGGGATTAGTTCGCGTGGAAATTGAAGCATTGTTATCGATGGGTTTGGCTAACTCGCCGATGGCGGGTAGCGAACTTAAGGTAGCATCAGGCAATTTTATTATCGCCAAACCGATAGGCGTTATTGACGGTATTGATTACTGTCATACCGGCGAAGTGCGCCGTATTGATAGCGCGGCTATTCATCAACAACTCGACCAATGCAATGTCGTGTTGATTTCTCCCATTGGCTATTCGCCCAGTGGAGAAATTTTTAACCTGTCGGCTGAACAGATTGCTACAGCGGTTGCCATTGCCTTAAGAGCGGAAAAATTAATTTTATTAACGGAGCAAAGTTGCTGCAATCCTGATAACGGCGAGCAAATCCGGCAAATGACCACCGCTGAAGCTGATGCTTTCTTGAGGCGACATCAAGCTATTCCAAACGCCGTCAGCTTGCCGCTAAAAGCTGCGATGCAAAGCTGCCAGGCCGGGATAGCTCGCGTGCATTTGATTAACAGAACTCATGACGGCGCTTTGTTACTGGAACTTTTTACCCGTGACGGCATAGGCACGCTAATCAGCTCTACGCCTTATGAGGAATTACGTCCTGCCACGTTGAACGATATAGGCGGCATTCTGGAATTGATCAAGCCGCTGGAACAGCAAGGCATATTAGCCAAGCGTTCCAGAGAAAAAATTGAAATGGAAATAGCCGACTATATCGTTATCGAAAGAGACGGGCTGATCATCGGCTGCACAGCTTTACATCCTAATGAACAGGGTCAATTCGGCGCAATTGCCTGCCTGGCTGTACATCCTGATTATCAGGGAGCTGCCCGGGGTCATCGACTGCTTGATTATGTCTATAGCAACGCCAGGCAGCTAAATTTAAAAAAGCTATTCGTGCTGTCAACGCAAACCATGCACTGGTTTATTGAGCGGGGCTTTTTGCCGTCAGATATTGCTAGTCTTCCGGACCCCCTCAAGGCTTTGTACAATCCACAAAGAAACTCTAAAATTCTTTATAAGAACGTTGAATAGGATTTTTCCATGGCAGTCTGCGCATCTATATTACAAATAACCGACTTGCATATCCTGTCTGGCCCGGACGATACATTTCTGGGTATTAATACAGAGCATTATTTCCATGCAGTTCTTGAACACGCCTTTGCCAACAATCATCATTTCGATTTAATCCTTGTAACCGGCGATTTGGCTCAGGACCCATGCCAGGCAAGCTACCGGCGCATCCTGAGCAGACTTGAATCCTATAATACGCCGTGCATCTGTTTACCGGGTAATCATGATGATGATATTCTCATGCAGCAGATTTTAAATACCTGCCTGGTTAACTGCCGTAAACAAATTTTTCTGGAAAACTGGCAATTGATATGTTTAAACAGCAAGCTTGCCGGCTCAGAGGGAGGTTATCTGTCAAAACAGGAATTATTATTTCTTGAAGACTGTTTAAGTAGTAAGCCAGACCACGATGCGCTTATTGCTGTACATCATCATTGCGTGGAAACCAACGGCTTTATGGATACGATGATAATAGAAAATAGCCAGGAGCTATGGGCTGTCATCAATAAACATCCACAGGTAAAAGCCATCACTACTGGGCATATCCATCAAGTCATGGATATTTCAGAAGCCTCTGTTCGCGTATTAGGGGCGCCTTCAACCTGCTTTCAATTTAAGCCTGAAAGCAAGCTATTCGCCTTGGACGCTACCGCTCCGGGTTATCGCTTAATACGGCTTTATGCTGATGGCCGGCTTGAATCAGACATTATCCGCTTACCCGAGCAATTAAATGAATTGCAAATAGATACGCCGGGTTATTGATATTTAGTTCTAAAGTGAACTTGATTCATAGCTGATATCGCAATCAATCGAATTCATCCCATTGATCTGTGACAGCATTTAAAATATATTTAGCGATTGAAATCCCTTATAAAATACCCGTTTTTTTAAATGCGAGCATCTTTACAATGAATTTATTAATCAAATACCTTTCGCTTTGCTGGTTCAGAAATAATCCGGCTGATTTATTTCCCTCAAAATCATTTATGTGGAAAACCGTCGCGTTTTATCTGATTTCTGGCATTATTGTAGAGGGCCTGATTTCTGATCCAGCCGATGGCACGCTGGAAGTCTTGTTGCGAACCATCATGGCTTTTTCAACCATCGCCACGTTATTGTTTGTCATCAAAAAAAGGGAAAATTTTTATCAATTATTCACTGCTATTTTTGTTTGCGAAAACTTTATTATGACGTTGGCAATTGCCGCCGAAGCATTGGATTTTTTCATGGTGATGAACCATGCTGAATACCGCGAAGAGATTTCAATCGCTTTGGCTGTATTATTGGTTGGATGGTATATAGCGATCGTAAGCTACATTTTGCGACAAGTATTTGAGTTCAAAATGAGTGGTAGTGTTGTTTCAGCGTTTAGTTATTTTATTTTAACGTACGGTATTCCAATGTTGTTCATGGATATTTAAAAATTAAACCGTTAAGCGCCTCTGGATTCTGGCTCTACCGGATTTTTTGGGGGAATCACTAAATTTTCAGGTATGACCAAATAAGCGCCAACAACGGCTTCGAACCAGATAAATTGACATATTTATAGATGCAATAGACGGTTAGTTTCCACACACACGTTGCGGTGTTTTAAGAGTGAGTCAAATTTTGTCATTAAAATTCAATACTTGTTGATGGCCAATTCAGCAAATCGATAGAATCAGATTAAATTGATTACTGTCTTCTGTTGGCTTTTTTACAACAAAGCCAGAGATGCTGATCCATGCTATTGAATCGGACAAGTATTGAAGAATTTCTCCGTGGTATACAGAGTAATACTGTAGAGCTAAGGAACGGGCCAGCACTGGCATTTTTGTGCCCAAAATTCAGGCAAAAAAATGCGGCTATTTTATTGGAATCAGACAGAATTACGCCATAAAACCAACGAGCATAAAAAAAGGACTTGGGATGTTGCCTAAGCCATTTATTTTTATGGTGTATCTTGCCGGAGTCGAACCGGCACGGCCTTACAGCCGAGGGATTTTAAGTCCCCAGACACAGCCTTTCTGCATACCTTGTCATATCTACAATAATCCTCTGTAAGCCTTGATATTACTGGGTTTTACACATTTCTTGACATTTCTCTAACATTCTGTATTATGCTTAAAACAGCGTTAAAAAGTGGCCCAGGGGTGGCCCCGGATTTTTGGCTTTCACACGGGGGATTCACAAAAAAAATGATCCCCTAAAAGTCCCCCGACTATAAAACAGCACAGAGGATGATTGGAAATGACTGAAAAATTTAACTTCACACAGGACAGAATTAGAAACCTGCCCTGGCCAACAACCAAAGATAGAGAGGACTATCACGATTCGGGATGTCCCAAACTTATATGCCGAGTCAGTCAAGCGGGCAGCAAATCATTTGTTGTTAAAAAGAAAACAACCAATGGCAAGGTGCAGCGCGTTACCTTGGGGCGGTTCCCGGATTTAAGCGTAAGCGAGGCGCGAAAGCTGGCACAGGCGGCATTAACCGAACTGGCGCAAGGCATTAACCCCACCGAACAAAAGCGTATTGATAAGATCAAGCAGATGACCTTATCCGAATTAATGACCCAGTACATTGGACAAAAAGATTTAAGAGCAGGCACAGCAGCCGATTATCAGAAAAAACTAGGGGAGGGGTTTTCAGATTGGCTAGATAAGCCCGTTAATGCCATCACCCGTGACATGGTGCTGGTACGGCATAAGAAATTGCCTGGCAATGGCACATCCAAAGATAACAAGATGCGGATATTAAGGCTTTTGATGCGTTATGCCCTGGCGTTAAAGATCATCAACGAAAGCCCGACCGATGCTTTAAGAGAAGTAGGCTTATGGAGCAAGCCCACCCGCAAAAGCCGGATTATTCCCGCAGACCGGCTTAAAGATTGGCATGAATCCGTATTACAACTTACTAATCCCAAGGCAAAAACTTACCTGTTGTTATTGCTTTATACCGGACTCAGAGCCAATGAAGCCCTACACCTGGAATGGAAAAACGTAGACTTTAAGAATGACAGCCTGACCGTCATGGACACCAAAAACGGCAGCAACTTCACCACTTACATCCCTACGCAATTAAAGCCCTACTTGCGGAATCTGCACGAAACGACGGGAGGCAATGCCTTTGTATTCCCTGGCGATAATGCCGAAGGAGCAATGGCAATTCCCCGCTGGCCTTTGGACCAGGTTACGCTTAAAACAGGTATCGAGTTCAGTAGCCACGATTTAAGACGGACCTTTGCCACCATTGCCGAAGCATCGTTATTGCCTGAAACAATCATTAAGCGGTTACTGAATCACACGACTGATAATAACGTGACCGGCGGTTACATCCGTACCGAAGCCAATACCATAAAACAAGCGATAGACCGCATTGCCGGATTTATTCAGGAACACGTTAGCCCTGATAACCAGAATATTGTCACCTTAAAATCAGCTCAAACCACAGTGAGGTAAGCCATGAACGACCCACAATACATTACCGATGCAGCAGGTCATAAACTATCGGTTATTTTGCCGATGGATGAATACCTTGAATTGCTGGAGGATTTAGAAGACCTGGCGGCTGTTGCC
>JBAQEN010000570.1:0-6334 GCA_049286765.1 Methylococcaceae bacterium | reverse complement strand
CGAAGGAGTACAGGAAGCGTAACGATAGTGGAGCGGTGTACGACGACCCCCGCGTAGACGTAGGGGCCGGGCGTTTTGACGAAGTTGGAGCGCGAGCGGAAGCGTAGTCAAAATGCAAGGCCATCCGACACGGCGTCAAGTCATTTGCGCAGGCCAGTGGTGCACAGCGTACCGAAGGGAAGTTGTTCGCCGCGGCCGGAGCAGGACGAACGCGGGCCGCCGAAGGCAATAACCGCCAGGAAAATTTTTCGCCGCTGAAATCGGATGGACCCCATTTCAGCTTTCGCGAAAAATCCTGGCGCGCTTGGTAACATCAGCTGTTAAGTTCAATAATTAGCTTATGCTTTATAACTGTATTGTTCAAATGCCAAACTGTGAGAGATCAGGTTCAATTTGTTTTTGCCAACCTGCTGTGATGGAAAGAATATCCAAAATACACGATCAAGCCTATAACCAACCAGACTATGAAACGCAGCCAGGTAAGGGAGGGTAAAAATGCCATCAATGCAGCGCAGGACAACATTCCCAGTACTGGAACCAAGGGGCTGAATGGAGTGCGAAAGGAGCGTACCATATCCGGCTTAGTGATACGTAATACAATTACTCCTAAACATACTAGGACGAACGCTGCCAGCGTGCCGATATTGACAAGTTCTGCTAGGTCCCCTAACGGCATGAAGCCAGCGATAAGCGCCATAATAACGCCGCAGAGCACGATGACGCGTATGGGTGTCTGGGTCTTAGGGTTAACCTTGTTAAAAAAAGATGACAATAAGCCATCACGTGACATGGCAAAAATGATGCGTGTCAGTCCATAGTACAGCACCAGCATGACAGTGGTGAGGCCAGCGATCACACCTGTTGAAATCAGCGCCGATGCCCAGTTATAACCAAGCAGGGTCAGTGCGTGGGCGACAGGTGATGATACGTTGAGGTCAGAATAGTGTACGACACCTGTGAGTAAACCGGAGACTATAATATAGATAAGCGTACAAAAAGCGAGTGAGGTAATAATGCCAAAAGGTAGGTCGCGTTGAGGATTTTGGGCTTCTTCGGCGGCTGTGGATACGGCATCAAAACCAACGTAGGCAAAAAATACTAGCGATGCGCCAGCCAGAACGCCAGTCGTTTTCCCGCCAGGTAAGGTTTGAAACCATCCGTACGGCATGAAAGGATGCCAATTGTCCGGGTGGACATTGAACATAGCAACGCTAATAAATATGCTGATGGTAATCAGTTTAACAAAGACCATCGCATTGTTAGCTTTAGCGCTATGTTTTACTCCCATTATCAATAATATCATTAGTATCAGGATGATGACTGATGCCGGTAGATTGACAATTCCGCCAAGTTTGGGTGCTTTGGTAAACATATCTGGCAATGGCAGTCCAATTGCCGTGAGTGCGTTATTAAAATACCCAGACCAGCCGTTGGCGACCGCTGCTACCGAAATGCCATATTCCAATAGTAAATCCCAACCGATAATAAAGGCAATCAATTCACCAAAAGCGGCATAGCTGTATCCATAAGCACTACCACAACCGCCAACCGAAGAGGACAATTCGGCATAAGAGAGTGCCGCGAAGGCACAAGCAAGTCCGGCGATGATAAACGATAATATCACGGCAGGACCCGATTGAGTTGCGGCGGCAATTCCAGTCAGTACAAAAATACCGGTACCTATGATTGCGCCAACGCCGAGAAAAGCCAGGTCCCATGCCGACAGGCAACGCTTAAGAACGTGATCTACATCATCATGCGAAAAGATGTGTTTCGTACGAAAAATTTGCAGCGACATTACGGTAACCCTTCTGTACAGTCATAGGTGGATGTGCGGATAATAGATGTAAGATTATAACGCACACAATAAATATTGATAGTTCTCAAACGAAGAGCGAAATATCTGCAGAATCGCTATAAGGTAACACTACACAGTATTGTTTGAACTTTTAGGTATTAAAGTTGTTCGATGTTATAAAATGGTTTAATGAAAAGGCTCATGATAAAATTAGAAAATTTTCAATCGGCATTAATTGCGATTTGCTTTTAATCGGTGCTGATTCTTAAATCTATTGTCCCTGAGAAAATTATCGTAATGAAAATCCGTAATATCTTTGCTTGTTCATTGTTATTGCTCGCTGTAGTTAGTAATGCGGCTTATGCCATTACTTACAATTTACCGGAAACGAGCGGCGATAGAGTGGTAGCTTCCTCCGGAGAGGATACTGCGTCAATAACGGTAGATCATGATCAAACCTTATTGGATGTAGCTAGACAGTTTAATCTGGGACAATCAGAAATAGTGACCTTGAATCCCAAACTTGATCGCTGGCTTATTAAAAAAGGTACTGTTGTGCGTTTACCTAATAGACGAATTTTACCTGATACACCTCATGAGGGCATTACTTTAAATATTGCTGAATATCGCATGTATTATTACCCTGCGAATCAACCCGGTATTGTAAAATCATATGCGCATGGCATAGGCAGGCAAGATTGGAAAACTCCATTGGGCAAGACCAAGGTTGCAAAAAAAGTGAAAGATCCGTCGTGGCATCCGCCGGAATCGATAAGACGTGAACATGCCGCGAATGGTGATCCTTTACCTGTTGTCGTACCACCCGGCCCCAATAATCCTTTGGGAGCATATGCATTACATCTGGCTTTACCCGGAGAATATCGAATACACGGTACCGATGTCAATAAAATCTATGGCATAGGAATGCAGATAACGCATGGTTGTGTGCGTATGTATCCTGAAGATATCGAGGCTTTATACAATTCCGTACCCATTGGAACATCGGTTTACATAGTCAAGCAGCCGATAAAAGTTGGCTGGTTAAACAATACCTTGTATATCGAAGCCCACCCGGATCTGGAAGGTGAGGAGAAAAGTCAGGATGAACGTTATGCCGCAGCTTTAACGCTGATACAAAAAGCCAATAATGGAGAACTACCTGAGTTTGATCAAGTAGCGTTAAATCAGGCGCTTAAAGATCTGGATGGAACGCCGGTAGCTCTTTATGAAAGATTGCCATCGCTGGAAGAAGAAATGCTCGCAGCTGAACCGGAAATGGTGCTGGAACCAGTTGCCAAAAGTAAAAAGCCTACTCCTGCGATTGTAGCTGAAACTAAAAAGTCGTCTCCAACGACTGCTGCCAAAAGCAAAAAATCAGGATCCGCGACGGCGAGTAAAAGCAAGAAACAAGCGCCAGAAAGGTCAAGTAAAAGTAAGAAAAAGGAATCAGCAACAGCAAGTAAAAGCAAGAAACAGGAGTCAGAATTAGTAAGTAAAAAAAAGAAACAAGGGACGGAACCAGTTAATAAAAAGCAAAAAAAGAGACCAACAGGCGGTTATTATCGTGGCACTTAAAATTTAGTTTGTTGAATTTAAGAAAAAATCAGCAAATTCTCTTCCTTTACAGTCAAGAAATTCGAAAATGCTTTTGCTGATGTAAAGTTATTTGAGTCGCCCGAGTCATTTGGGTTGTTCATTGATTAGGCAGCTTAAGTAGCCCGCATTCACTTACCATTATTGACTTGAAGCAATGCATTGGCTATTAAAACGAATAAAAACGAGATTTGTCGTTCTCGCTGTTTAATCCCGCTCTTTCAAAAAGCGACGCCATGAGTTTATGGCATAGATGCCTTCCTCCTAGCAATAGAATCTAAAATTGACTAGTCCAGGTCGCTCAGGTATAGATCTTCAAGTAATTTTCTTTCTGCTGGAGTAAGAAAGATCCGTGCATATTTTTTTTCAGAACGGCCGGATTCAGCAAGCTGCTGACGACGATCAGGTAAGAGGCGCTTGTCGCTGCGTCTTTCTTCTTTACGACGATTAAACTTAGGACGATCCAGATGATTCCTTTTTATAAATTCCATCCACTCCGGCGAGCCAAATTCATATGGAACCTTGCGCCGGTCTGTTGTACGCTGAGTGACTGATGACCGCCGCAAGTGTTTTCGCAATTCAATTATGTTCATTTTTTATAAACAACTCCAAAATTGTTAATTCATTTTTACATGCCAAGCAGATAATATAAAACGGTTTAATTAAGTTTCAATTAAAAACAATCAAATTAATTTGGCAGAATCCTTATTCGCATAAGTGTGCAACTAAGGCTTTGAAAATATTCTGAAAATCTTATAGAAAAGATTTTTTCAGCTTTGCAAAGGGTTGATTTTATATAAGGCATGAGAAAAAAACCATATTTTATAACTTAAGTTTCGGAGTTGATTTCTAGTTCATGATCATGCATAAGACATTGTTTTGTAGATTCGGATTATTCCTAATCCCAAATAAATATTGGCTGTTTGAGTATTTGAAATAACATAAAAATCAAAGTTAGTCAAAACCAACGCCTTGGCTGGCAAATAATCAAATCAATGGATTAGGTTTGTATGATTAGAGGTAAGGGCAAGTAACTTTAATAGTGAAAATCAATAATAATGAATAAGTTATAATGATTATAAGAAACATTGAACTTTGAAACTTGAGTTATTTCTCAATATTCTTCATATTCCCACAGTCTCAACAGCATTTTCCAGGTTAAAAAGATCTTGCCAAACGATGGAGCGCTTCGCTGCCATGATTGAACAGCGGCCACCCGTCACCCGGTAGTACGGCTTTAATTCCAGGTAAGTCAGCAATGCGCTTGACTGATTGAATGGCTTTAGTTAAATCAGTAAGTTTTGCTTCCGGCAATAAACATAATTCGCCACCGATATGGCAACGAATTAAATCACCCGTTATCAGCGTAGTATGCTCCAAAAGCAGCGCGAGCTCGCCGGGAGTTTTTGAACCATTAAGTTGATACGCAATCAATCCAGGCACAATTTCTTCATTATCATGAATCCAGCGTTCGCATGAAATAGGGAAGGTATCTTCTTCACCAGCCGGACCATAAATGACTGCGCCTGTGCTAATCGCGATATGCTCAGCATCACGGCAATGATCGCTATTGGTAATGACGATAAAATTAACCCCGCCCAATCTTTGCAAATGGCTGTGGTCATGTTCTGACATTGGCAAAGGATCAATCAAAACATTGCCGCCTTCACGCACCCATAGAACACTGTGAAAATCCAGATTACGTTCTTTATTGAATTCTGACCAGCCAAATAAGTCTTTTCTGTGTAATTGTTTCATTTGAAATCTCTTTGATTAATTATTATACACATTATTCTTTATCGACAAGATAAGCTTGAAGTAAGATGTTTTTTTTATGCTGCTTTCGGCGGTTTTCGGCATTTTTCAGAAAGCACTGGCGTGTTCTTTCATCGGCTTGATTCCAACTAATGATCTCACTGAGCGAGCGAAAACAGCCCAAACAAATATCATTTGTATCCAGACAACAATTTCGAATGCAGGGTGAGAAAAATGGGTTTTTATTTGAATTCATCAATTTACACAGGCCATAACGCATTTGTAATAAATAGGTATGGATTGAATTATGCTCACTATTTTCTATAGAGAAAATTACAATTGCAACCAAGCTAAATATAGCATAGCAGACTATATTTTCAGATAGTTTAGTCTCAATTATTAACCCTGGATGGATTTACCCAAGTGGGCGTCATTTTGTATTTAAAAAAGTTTGTAATAAAGATCCAGCAAATCGTAGGCCTGAAATTGAGCGATTTTGTGCTAATTCTATTATTCAGCATAGTTATTATTAAACTTTCCAGTCTATATTTTAGTGTAAAAGCCGATGATGGTAATTGGGAACAATTTAAAGTTGAGCATAACTGCATATTGAGAACAACCGAAACAGGGACTCAGCGTTTAAGTTGGAGTTGTGATGATAACAAAATTTATTATCGTTGGCGGCAACAACGCTAGTTAGGGACTGGCATTAAATTAGAGTGGTCAACTAGCGTCTAAAATAAAAAATTTTGGTATTAAAACCGTTTCAAACAGCAGGTGTTCATTCCTGAAATGGTTTAATAAAGCAAGACTCAAAGCTTACTTGCAGCGTTTATTGCCTCAGCGTCTGACAGAGCTCGTATTTTTGCCCATGATCAATCGCCGAAATGCATCCAGTTGGCTTCGCCAGTTACGCGAGTCCATACTGTAAAGGCTGGACTTTCATCCACTAGCTGACTATCATGCCAGCCATAGCCATCTATTCAAAGTTTCCTGTAAATATTCAGTATGTTTATTATAAAAATGGAGTAGGCTGTTGATTTTCAAGCCCTATAAAACAGGAAATTGCCGCAGCCATACAAGATTGTATTCTTTCATCCTGATAAATCAATGACCAAAACCCCAATTGCTAAAAGACGCTGATGTATTACTCGAAAAATTTTTCTCTCATTTCGTAAAGGCTATAAG
>JBAQEN010000569.1:0-6631 GCA_049286765.1 Methylococcaceae bacterium | reverse complement strand
GAACCAGGAAAAACCACCTTTAGATCCACATCCATTAAGCGAATATGTGGCTTGGGCTGGATCCCGCAACCGGGAGCCCCTTCTGGGTGTATTAAAAGAAAAATTGCCAAAAGATCCCGCAAATGTTCTGGAGCTTGCCAGCGGCAGCGGTATGCATATTAACTATTTTGCACCGCATTTCGAGCATTTGCATTTTCATCCTTCTGATAAAGACACAGAGGTTTTTGATAACATCAAGAAACTGTCTATCGATCATGGCAATGATAATATTGCCGATCCTGTCCATCTGGATTTGACCAAACCTGAAACCTGGTTTAATCCAGGCAAGGTGAAATCATTTGCAGCCATGTTCTGTATCAATATCTTTCAGGTTGCGCCCATTTCTATCGCAGACGGCATGATGGAATGCGCCTCCAATTTACTGGATGACGATGGCTTTTTGCTGATTTATGGCCCCTTTCAGGTTGAAGGCGCCTTTACTACGGATTCCAATAAAGAATTTCACGACACTTTAAGTTCTGCCGGTGTTTCAGAATGGGGTTTAAAAGATGTCGCCGATCTGAAAAAAGCAGCTGAAAAACATGGTTTGGAATTAAAAGAACAGATCAATATGCCTGCCAACAATTTTTCGCTGATATTTGGCAGAAAATAAAAAATCCAACAGCCTTAATGCTAAAGAACAAAATTAAATACGAGGAATAATGATGGCTAATATATTAAATGAAGTGTTAACTGCTAACCGCAATTACGTTGCAAGCTTTGACAAAGGCGATTTACCGATGCCTCCAGGCCGGCATTTTGCCATCCTGACCTGCATGGATGCGCGCCTGGACCCTGCCAAATACGCCGGGCTTTCCGAGGGCGATGCCCATGTGATTCGCAACGCAGGCGGCAGAGCCAGTGATGATGCGATTCGCTCGCTAGTGATTTCCTATAAATTACTGGGTACGCGCGAATGGTTTGTTATTCACCACACTGATTGTGGCATGGAGACTTTCACTAACGAAATCATGCGTGATTTGCTTGCGAGCAGTTTAAAAGCTGCCTCTATAGATGCCAGCGGCTGGCATGATTGTTGTGAAGGTCCCGGATCAACTGAAGCAAAATATATTGATTGGTTAACGATCAAGGATCAGGCGCAAAGCGTCCTTGAGGACGTGGTACGTATTAAAGCGCATCCGCTGGTTCCTTCTGACATTCCAGTTTACGGCTATATCTATGATGTTAAATCAGGCGCATTAATTGAAGTTCCAGAAGCTACAGCGGCTGGAAAATAAAAATGGAGCAAAAATGTTCAGCCGTTATCATTGGAGTCGGTCCAGATCAAGGATTAGGAGCTTCGCTCGCCAAGTTTTTTTCCGGAAAAGGTTTGCATGTTTTTATCGCTGGTCGAAGTGAAGACAAACTTCACAACATAGCAGAAAAAATCAGACAAACGGGTGGGACCGTCAGCATAGTACTTGCCGATGCAACGGTTGAGCGAGATGTGGCGCATTTATTCAAAATGGCGCAACTGGATGCTCAGAGTATCGAAATTGCTGCCTACAATGTAGACAGCAATATTCCATCCCCTCTACTGGAAATGGATACAGAAACCTTTACCAAACTATGGCGGCAAAATTGTCTTGGTGCTTTTTTCTTCGGCAAGGAAGCGATAAAGGCAATGAAGGTCAAGCAAAAGGGAACACTATTTTTTACCGGTGCGACCGCATCATTAAGAGCAAAGCCCCCGTTTACTGCATTTGCCTCTGCGAAAGCGGGTTTAAGGGCATTAGCGCAAGGTATGGCAAGAGAATTTTCACCGCAAGGTATCCATGTCGTACATACGATTATTGACGGCGTAATTGATGGTGAACGAGCCAGAAATCAATTCCCGGACTATGTTGAAGCCAAGGGCAAGGACGGCTTATTGCAACTTGATGCCATCGCTGAAACCTACTGGGCCATTCACAAGCAACATCCCAGCGCATGGACTCATGAATTGGATTTGAGGCCGTTTAAAGAGCCGTTTTAGGAAGTGACTCGTTAGAAAAAACTGTAACTACCTGATTGCCTTTCCTATATTTCCGAAAAAAAATTATCGTATGAAAATTCGTTCGCTATCTGCTGTTTCGGTTTTATTATCCATCATTGGCGGTACTGCTAATTCCACAACTTACACATTGCCGGAAAACAGCAATGATAACGTCATTAGTCAATTCCACGACGATGTTCCTTTAACGCGTGCGGAATCAAACGAGACTTTACTCGATGTAGCCAGGCGTTTTCTTCTGGGACAAACAGAAATAGTGCGGTTGAATCCCGATGTTGATCGCTGGCATGTCAAAAAGGACGAGATTATTCGTTTATCCGATAAACGAATATTACCCGATACACCCCATGAAGGCATTACCTTAAATATCGCTGAATATCGCATGTATTATTACCCGCCGGCTCAAAAAAAAATATCGCAACAGGTCATGTCTTATGCGCACGGTATCGGCAGGCAGGATTGGAATACGCCGCTGGGCAAAACCCGAATTGACAGAAAAGTTAAAGATCCCGCATGGAATCCACCTGAATCGATCAGGCGTGAACATGCGGCGAATAGCGATACTTTACCCATTGTTGTACCTCCTGGCCCCCATAATCCTCTGGGAGCCTATATGTTGCATCTCGCAGTTCCTGGAGGCTATCTGATACACGGCACCGATATCGACAAAATTTACGGTATAGGGATGCAGATCACGCATGGCTGCGTTCGCATGTACCCTGAAGATATTGAAGCATTATACCATTCGGTACCGGTCGGCACCCCGGTCTATATTGTCAAACAACCGATAAAAATCGGATGGCTGGACAATACCCTTTACATCGAAGCGCATCCCGATTTGGAGGGAGAGGAAACAACGCCGGATCAAAAATTCGATGTGGCGTTGAAGCTTATTCAAAAAGCCAACAATCAGAACATACCTGAATTTGACCAACAGGCGCTAAGGCATGCGCTGAAAACTTTGGACGGAAATCCTGTGGCGCTCTATCAGAGACTGCCTCAACAAAAAGAAATAACAGCGCCTGTTGGCCAAAGCGCTCATGATGGTTATTATCATGGCTCATAATTCAACAAAAAACGTGCAAATACAAATGGCTGAACAAAACAACTTACCTCATAATTGATCCCTTAAAACACAACACGAGAGGCCAACAGATGTTTAAAATACCCACTATCAAGCCAGCAAGAATTATTAGGATAACGCTTGCTGCGCTACTATTGATCAACGTAAATGTTGTTTCAGCTCTGGAAAAACCGGTTTTAAACAGATCGATTTTGTTATCAAATAAGGTTGAACTTCCCAGCAACAATATTGATGCCAAAGTAATACGGGTTATATTCCCGCCCGCCTTCAAAACACCCTGGCATAGCCACGAAGGGCCGGGGCCCCGTTATATAGTCAAAGGTAAACTAAAAGTCGTTGAAGGAGGCAAAACCAACACATACTCTGACGGCGATGTTTTTTGGGAATCAGGAAATTTAATGTCGGTAGAAAACCTTGGCGAGGACTCTGCTGAATTAATCATTTTTGAATTAGCGCCTGCCAAATAAATCAAGACATTGGTTTCTTAATGAACTTAAGTCTCTATAGATGAAACAACTACCAGATTACTTACAGGCTTCAGCCAAATATGGATCCTTGACAGTTCAATATTACCAATATCGCATCACCCCGGCATGGATTGCCGGGGCCGAGAATACATGGTTGTAAACTCCCGTAGTTAAACGAAGCCATTTTTTGCATCCTAGTGCTCTGGATACCTGCACAAATCTGTTTGGAACAGATTTGCATTAACCCGAAGGGCGTCAGGCAGGATAGCCTGACGTGACCCGCTAGAGCGCGAAGCGAATCCATGCCGGTATAACATCTGCTTGAGATATTGCTGCTCCGGCTGAAAGCCGCGGAATCAGGAACAACCTTGGACCTGCAAATCTAAAATAACCCCGTTATTTTGCCATTATCATCAATATCAATCCGTTCCGCAGCAGGTATTTTAGGTAAGCCCGGCATGGTCATCATGTCACCGGCTATGGCGACAATAAAACCGGCGCCGTTGGCTAATCTGACGTCTCTAATTTCTACAATATGACCCGATGGCGCACCTTTAACAGCTGGATTGGTTGAGAATGACATCTGGGTTTTCGCCACGCAAATCGGGAAATTTCCGTAATCACCCTGCCACGCGGCCAGCTGGGCCTTTACCTTGGCGTTTGCAGTGATACCGGCAGCGCCGTATAACTTGGTGGCAATCGCTTCTATTTTGCTCCACAGGTTTAGACTTTCTTCATAAACATACGTACAGCCCGGTTCACGATTGTCGACGATATTTACGACCTGTTTAGCCAGATCTTCCGCCCCTGCACCGCCATTTGCCCAATGTTTGGAAACTATGCAGCTTGCACCCAAGCCGGCGCATTTTTGTTGCAGCAGGGCAATTTCTGCATCAGTGTCAAAGGTAAAGTGGTTGATAGACACCACACAAGGCAAACCGTAATGTCGCGTGATGTTATGATAGTGGCGCTCAAGATTTTCAAAACCCTGTGCCAGTGCGTCAAGATTTTCAGTATTTAAAGCCTCTTTGGCTACGCCACCATGGAATTTAAGCGCCCTTGCAGTGGCGACAATAACCACGGCCGAGGGTTTCAGTCCAGACATACGGCATTTAATATCGATGAATTTCTCAGCACCCAAATCAGCCCCAAAACCAGCTTCGGTGACCACATAATCAGCCAGTTTTAACGCGGTTTTGGTGGCCATTACAGTATTGCAGCCATGTGCAATATTGGCGAACGGGCCGCCATGTATAATGGCGATATTGTTTTCCAGCGTTTGTACCAGGTTAGGTTTGATGGCATCTTTTAATAAGGCAGCCATTGCACCTTGTGCATTCAAGTCACTAGCATAAACTGGCGTCTTGCTGTCAGATTTATAACCGATAACTATGCGCCCCAGGCGTTCTTTAAGGTCGGCGCGGCTGGTGGCCAGACAGAGTATAGCCATGACTTCAGAGGCTACGACGATGTCATAACCGTCTTCGCGCAAGTATCCATTTGCAGCACCGCCCATGCCGACAATAATGTTACGCAAGGCGCGATCGTTCATATCAACAACGCGTTTCCATTGGATGCGTCTTGGGTCTATATCCAGGGCGTTACCATGATTTATGTGGTTGTCAATCAATGCAGATAACAGGTTGTGAGCCACGCCGATAGCGTGAAAGTCACCGGTAAAATGCAGGTTGATGTCTTCCATGGGCACAACCTGGGCGTAACCCCCGCCCGCTGCTCCGCCTTTTACGCCAAAACAGGGGCCTAATGAAGGTTCGCGCAGACATATCATGGTTTTTTTGCCGATGCGGTTCATGGCATCCCCTAATCCAACCGTTGTAGTGGTCTTGCCTTCACCCGCCGGAGTGGGACTGATAGCAGTAACCAGAATCAGTTTGCCGTCCTGTTGAGCTGTAAGGCTGTTGATGTATTCCAGTGATATTTTAGCTTTGTAATGACCGAAGGGGTCCAGGTGTTCGGCATCAATGCCGAACTGTTCTTTTGCCAAAGCGATGATCGGTCGCATAGTGGCTTGTTGGGCGATTTCTATATCAGACATGATTTTTTCCAAAAGATGGGCGATGATTAAGGTCTGGCGGATTCAACTCCGAAGTGCGATCTTGGTATTCATGCGGTATCTTGCTATGGCTAGGCAAAAAATACCGTATGGGTGTTTTAAAGTTGAGCGTTTTTCGAGGGCAGTGAACACGCTAACACATCGCTGCCTCAACCTCGTCAAAGCTTATGTTCTCAAAACTTATACCGTTGGTAAAGTATTGTCTAATCAAATCCTTGGTATTTTCGTTTAGGCAGCGTTCCCATTAATGATTGGGATAAGCGAAATAAAAATAGGCATTCAACTGTTCCTTATTTCTCGACAAATCGTGGCTGACGATATGCCCGGTAAACCGTTTTTGCTTTTTGGTTTTTTCCAGTGCCCTGGTAACTCCGCCATCGCCCTTTCATACCAACTAACTGACTCATCTGTGCAGTCAAACCCATTGATTCCAGATTTTAAGGCGCATGCGCCAGGGCGGCGATATCGGCTTATTGCAATTACTGGTCCTGAATGTTTTTTATCATACCGGTATAGTATTCAACCATTTGTTCCAGAAAGAAAATAACCGCATCAATTTCATTTTTTATATCGTGTATGAAATTATGCTGCTGGAAATTTTCTGCAACATAAAATGACAAGCCCATGTATATGGTATAGCAGCCCATTGCAATCATAATGAGTGCCGCGGACTTCAACATTAAGCCTCTAAAGTGGGCGCTCATTTTGCCAAACGCCACGCTGACAAACAGCATGGTGGGTAGTGTGCCTGCCCCAAAAGTCAGCATTAACAAGCCGCCTTCCATGATAGTCGTTGCCGATGTTGCTTTAACCGCCATGGCAAAGGTTAATGGGCATGGCATCAAGCCGTTTAACAATCCGGCCATCGTTGCGCCAAGCAGGGGGCCTTTGGATCTTGATTCGGCATAAACTTTGCGCAATAAGTTCATCGGCAATAGCCTGACCGATCCTTGAAAGGGAATCCAGCCTAAAAT
>JBAQEN010000568.1:0-6863 GCA_049286765.1 Methylococcaceae bacterium | reverse complement strand
TTACCTGATTCAAGATCAATTAATAAGTCTTTCAAGTTTTCGATTAGCTCCTCTTTAGACATGCCTTGAGTTTGATACTCAGGGTATTCATTAAGAAAACCGATAAAAAATGTGTCATCTTGCCACGATGTAAATTTGACAACTCTCATATAAACACCTAATAAATCAATAAATTTAAATAATTAGCACGTATTTCGTTGTGTTTCATACGGACTACTTGCTTTCTTAGTCAGCGCGCTCTATGGCCCGTATTCTTTAGGTCTGCTTCCCCTCACGGAACATAAAGCGAATTTAGGAATGCACGCAGCTTTATTTTACCGGGAAGCGATTGTTAGTAGTCGCCATCATTATGCCTGAGACTGTTTGGGCATTAGATACCAGAGAACGGATGCAAATAGAAATAGCGCTGGCACATCCCCTACCAGGTTTATCCGGTCAGTTTCATCAATAATAGCGTGAATTAACATGATACTGCCATGGACTATACTCGACCAGATCGTAAACCTGATCAGGCTTGTATTAGCTAAAGGGTCTTTTGCAGCCATGATCAAAAACACGCCCAACGTAGCGTAGACCCCCATAATCATGTGTTCGTACTCGGGTTGGGGTGGCGTCCAACCCCAGCCTGAAGGCCAAATCCACATCATCATTGCCGGGAGACCTGCAATGAACAAAACTCCAATCACGTTAAGGGCAATTTTCAAATACTTCATTCTTTCTTCTTGTTCCATGAGATTTCTCCTCTCGTAGTTTTAGAAGCTGTTAACTTTCGAGAAGTTTGCCATCACTGCGTTGCCTTGTCAAAGTCTCGCGGAACATTAGTAGCGATTCTTCGTCATATCGGCAATCTCTTCTGAATAGAACGAGTCTGGTGGAGCGAAGAAGTCAAAATGCTCGTACATCGAGTGGGTCAGTGACTTGACTGTATCTGGCAATAACTCTCGAACGACTTGCTGCGCGAACTTGCCCCGGGTATTGATGGTTTTCTCCGCAGTTACGTAGCTGCCCGGAATATATCGACGCATGTTGTGCACAAAAAGATGACGGCCGGCTAACCCGTTCCATTCACATTCAACGATCACCTCAAAGCCCGGCTCGAACATCAGTTCAGCGAGATCGGCTACTCTCAGCAGAAACTCTCCAAGGCGCCAAACGGGGAGAGTGGCCTCGAACAGTGTTCCCGGCTTGCTGAACTCTTTTTCCGGATCAAGGGAGTCTTCTTGATATCCGCGAAGCAAGAAGAAGTTGCCCTTTGGATCAATTCTCCAAAAATCGGCATGGCCGACATCCGGGTAATTGATATGAGCCAGCCAAGCCTCAATGCAACCGTCGACGAGTTTGGGCTTCGTTTGCTCCTGATGAAGCGTCACGAATACAGGCCAGCCTGTATATCGCCTTGCGGATTGGTTGGCTTCGATGATCTCTCGTGCAGTTAGGGCCTTTGCAGTACCCAGAATTCGAGCCGCGAACGAGAAGTGCCCGAGCGTTATCTTCGAGGGATGTTCTGCTGGCAGTGCATCGTTTAGGGATTTCCAGCGTGCAGTACACGCTTCCGCAAATGCGTGAAGCACATGCTGCTCGTTGGTGGGTGTGGTGATAAGCAGGTCGGATACTGATGGAAGCAGCGTGCGAAGTAGACCTACGATTTCTTCTCGCTGGTTCAGCAATGCTCGCCTGAGCAATGCATCCCATTCGGCGGCATTGATTGGGCCGCGACTCTCTGGTCCAGGTGCCCGAACGTAGTAGACATGTTGCTTAAGGCTACCAGCTGACGTGGCGCTGTCTGATCGTACCGGAACTTTGGATCGCCCAGTAACGCGAACCAATGGGTACTCCTCCTTTGTCAGCGGGTGAAGTTGAAGGGTTACCTCCACGTGAAACGATGGCTCTGCACGCTTCTTTAGGATCGCATTCATTGCATCGGTGAGATACGGCTTCATTGACGCCGGACGAACTGGATCAGGAACCAACTTTTTTGCGGCATCCTCCTTGTATCCAAAGAGTAGGAAGCCGCCTCCGTGATTCTCTAGGGCGATTAGAGCCTTGGCGACAATTCCATGGGACTCGACATCGGTCATGTCGAGCCACTGTTTGACTTCGAAGTCGAGCGTCTCGCTGGGACTGAGAAGCCAGTCCTCAAACCGTGAATTGATATCTCTATTGAGCAAGACGTGGACTCCTTCACGGGGCGCTGTTCAGTGATGGCTAACAAGTTATTATCTAGGTCTAGATATCTTATACGATAAAGACTATCAATTTTCAAGAAAACTGATTAGCCTTGAGTTACTAAACTGGATAACATACATTTGTTGCATTATATTCTGGTCAGGATAACTTCAAAGGCTTAATTTAGCTTTAGATATAGCCCGCATTTTGGCATGATTGGCCTCGGGCAACGAGATTCAATTAATGAAGCAAAGCTCAAAGCCGCTTTAGATGCTTGCCATCTCATACAGTCCTAAACAGAACCCGGAATTACAACAATCCCTTGTGAAATGAACAACATGATTTATTTGAACATGCAATAAAGGAAATCAGTTTATGATTGATTCAGTCCACTTAAGTGATTCTACGATTTATGGCCCATCATGGGCCGACCCTGAATTGCGTCCATTATTTGCCGAGCAAAACAGAGTCAGAGGCTGGCTTGAAGTCATGACTGTACTTGCAGAGGTGCAGGCAGAGTTTGGTTTGATTCCTGAGCAGGCTGCGGCAGAAATAAAAATCGCTTATGAAAATCTGGAAATAGATGAGGCTTTTCTAAAAGAAGCGGGCGAAGGTTTTGCCAAAACCAACCATTCCCTGATGGGCTTTATCAATGCGGTAAAAAACCGGTGTGGAACTACAGTCGGTGAATGGCTCTGCTATGGCGTAACAGTACAGGATATTACCGATACCCATACTATCCGTACTTTATTGAAAGTTCATGAACACTTTTTACAGCAAATAACTGCAATAGAGCAAATTCTGGTTGATCTTGCCCGTTTGCATCGGCAGACAGTCATGTGTGGTCGCACGCACGGTCAACCGGGCTTGCCGATAACGTTTGGCTTTAAAGTTGCCACTTGGCTGGATGAACTGGAGCGTCATCGACAGCGTTTATCCGAACTTAAATCGCGGCTTGGAGTAGGGCAGCTTGGCGGCGGTGTCGGTAGCCTGTCTTCTCTCGGCCCGAAGGCTTTGGCCTTACAAAAAACCTTCATGCAACGCCTGGGATTGAATGCGCCCGCAATCTCCTGGACCAGCACACGCGACCGCTTTGCTGAATGGATGAATACGCTGGCGATGATTACGTCTACCGGTGATCGTATCGGCCAGGAAATAGTCAATTTGCAACGTCCTGAAATCGGCGAGCTGAATGAAGGCTTTGTCAGCGGAGCGGTCGGCAGTATTACCATGCCACAGAAACGTAACCCGGAAATTTCCGAACATCTGGGTACCTTATCGCGAGTGGTCAGGTATCACGCCGCGCACATGGCTGAAAATCTCGTGCATAGCCATGAGCGCGATGGCCGTTCATGGAAAGGCGAATGGACGATAATCCCTGATGCGACGCTGGCCACCGGCAAGTCACTGGATTTGCTCAAGCTGCTACTTAAGGATTTGCAAGTCAATCAGCAGCGTATGCGAGCCAATATCATCGCGACGAACGGCTTTATCCATGCCGAAGCAGTGATGCTGACCCTCGCGAAAACCTTAGGCAAGCAAAGCGCGCATCAACTCGTCTACGAAGTGACTATGCATGCCCAAAGTGAAGGATTGCATTTTAAACAGGCGCTGATCAATAACTGGCAAATCAGTGCTATCCTGACTAACGATGCAATAGATGCATTATTCGATCTTGGACAAAGTACAGGGGTTTGTGCGGACATGGCCGATCAAGTCATCGCACAGATTCATTTACCTTGACGGGATGACTGCCATGATCACAGAAAGTAAAAATCTTCATCGACGCGCCGTCATCGAACGCATCATCGGACAAATCCCCCGGCATGTTCTCGCACACTATCCAACCCCGCTGATGCGTGCAAATCGATTGACAGAAACGCTTGGGGGAACTGAAGTCTGGTTCAAGCGTGATGACCTGATCAGTTTCGGTTTGGGCGGCAATAAAATTCGCGGACTGGAAGTGATGCTGGCCGATGCCTTGGCCCAAAATGCGGATTGTTTGATAACCGGCGCCGGTGTGCAGTCCAATCATGTACGGGCGACGGCGGCAGTGGCGGCAAATACCGGAATGTGTTGCACGGCTGTCTATTGGGGCAAGCCGCCGGCAACGGTTGATGGCAATTACCGCGTGACCAAAATGCTGAATGCAGGGATTCGTTTTACCGGTGACGATGACAGGGCATCGGTCGATACGCATATTCAACTGGTTGCAGCAGAGTTGCGTGACCAAGGCCATCGAACTTATGCGATTCCGCGCGGAGGCGCCTGCGCCATGGGGGTATTGGGGCATGTGCTGGCTGTTTTCGAGCTTTATCAGCAATGCCTTGCGCAAGACATGGAGCCCAATGGGATTGTGCTTGCAGTGGGTTCCGGAGGCACCTATGCGGGTTGGTTGCTGGGCTTGAGGTTGTTAAATCTGCCCTGGAAAATGCATTGCTACACTGTCAGCCGTGAACCTGAACAGGTAAGTCAACAAGTTGCTTATTTGGCTACCGAAGCGGCTGCGTTGGTGAAACTGGACTGGACTTTTAGCGCCGCTGATGCGTACGTGCATGGCGGATTTATTGGTCAAGGCTATGGTATCCCAAGCCAGGAAGCTGCCGAAGCGATAAAGTTAGTCGGCCGTACCGAAGGAATACTATTAGACCCAACCTATACGGGTAAGGCGATGGCTGGGTTTCTGAGTAAACTACAAAATAGAGAATTTGATGGCTGCAAGAGAGTAATTTTTCTACATACCGGCGGCGAACCGGCGTTTTTTGCAGGTAATGGCGATTGGTTAAATAGTGACCAACTCGGGGTTTAAATAATCGATAATCAGAGAAAAATCATGAGAATCATTGTGATAGGCGGCGTTGCCGCAGGGACTAAAGCAGCAGCAAAAGCTCGCCGTATTGATCCAAATCACGAAATCATCATCTATCAGGATGAAGCTGAAGTGTCTTATTCCGCCTGTGGGCTGCCTTATGTCATCAGCGGCGTCATCGAGAATGATCGTAAAATTGTTATCCGCCAGCCTGAAGACTTTGCAAAAGAAGGAATCAAGGTTTTTACCCGGCACCGAGTCACATACATCGATAAAGCAAGGCAACAACTCACAGTAAAGAACTTGAATAATAATTCCGATGAAGTAGTTGATTATGATCGCTTGATTCTGGCAACCGGCGCATGTCTGATTATTCCAAACGTCGAGGGCATTAATCTGGAAGGCGTTCTGACCTTGCGTAATATCAGTGATCTTGGCCGCTTTAAAACACTGTTAAATACGTTGCAACCTAAACGGGCGGTGATTATAGGTGCAGGTTATATCGGACTGGAACTGGCCGAATCTTTTCATGAGCTCACTATTAAAACCACTATTGTCGAAAAGGCGGCGCGTATTTTACCCAGGTTCGATCCCGAAATGGCCCAGCCTGTTCATGAGCATTTGCTTGAAAACCGGATTGAATTAATAATTGGCGATGGCCTTGCCAGACTGCACGGTGAAAATGGCAGGGTCACAGCTGTAGAAACCGAATCCGGCAAAATGATACCCGCAGATTTAGTTGTTATCGCTATCGGTGTTAAGCCTAATATTGAATTGGCAAAAGCCGGCGGTATTGAGTTGGGCAAAACGGGGGCGATTGCTGTTGATTCGAGGATGGAGACACAGGTTCCCGGTATTTTTGCAGCCGGCGATTGTTGCGAGACAGTTAACCGGATTACTGGCTTACCGATTTGGATGCCATTGGGCGATATTGCCAATCTGCAAGGGCGTGTCGCAGGTGAAAATGCTGCTGGCGGTAACGTCCATTTTCCGGGTGTTTTCGGAACGGCAATATTCAAGACCTTTAAATTGACAGTAGCAATAACCGGGTTATCGGAACAAGCGGCACAGGAATCCGGTTTTGATCCAGTGTCCATGGTGATGACAGGCGCAGACCGCGCCCGTTATTATCCCGGCAGACAAGAATTTTCTCTAAAACTCATTGCCGATCGGCAGGATGGCCGACTGCTGGGCGCTCAAGCGATTGGGCCTGGAGCAGCCGATAAAATGATTGATATTGCAGCAACTTCACTACTCGGAAAGTTAACGTGTGCAGATCTGGAAAATGCAGATCTTGCTTATTCACCGCCGTTTAGCCCGGTACTTTCACCGATTATCGTGGCGGCAGGTATATTAAAAAGTAAACTGGGTTAATCCGGGCCGGGAGTGTGTTTTAAAAGTCAGAAGGACGGATGGTGTATGCGCATCATCTCCGTCTTGCCGTGCGCTAATTATGCGAATAAATAGCGCCTTAAACTATAGAGCGATTGCCCTGAGCACCCAAATCAATAATAGACTCTGAATGACCGCTGTATTTCATCAAATTCATAAAGGTAGGGTTGCGCCACCTGGTGATTATTAACCAATACAACGAGATCGTGAGAAAAAACAGATGTGTTGTACCAGTTAAAACTGCCTTCTATGACGATGGAATCGTCGATAACACAATATTTGGAATGAATGGGCGAATAAGGGACGGGATGATCGTCTTGCCCGTACACCAGACCTACCGGAATGCCGGCATTTTTTAGGCGTTGCACGGCAGGTAGAAGCGGACGATTGAGTTCTTCCCACATAGGGCGCGCTACACCAATCCGACCCTGTCTGGCAAGATGCCCATTAAACAGAATATGGACATAAACACCTCTGTCCTGGGCGTGTATCAAGG
>JBAQEN010000567.1:0-2106 GCA_049286765.1 Methylococcaceae bacterium | reverse complement strand
GTCGTAACCGCTTGCAACGCTCCGCCGGACACGCAACACTCGATACGGGCGGTTGGCTAGACCTTGCCCGACAGGGACTTTCACCCTGCAAGAAGCGACAAGCTTCGCTTGCCGCGCTAACGTAGAGGTGAAAGGCGCGACGATGGGAGCGTCTCATTCGACCGCAATGTTATGTTGCCTAATAGATTGCATATTTCAGGTGCCGCTTGGTACAGGCATGAATAGTGTGACAGTCCATTGAATATTTTGGTCGAGGCGCAACCAGGAATCGCTGACTTCAAGTACTCCGCCATCAGCGGTGGAGACCAGTTATCCTCGGCACCGTGCCAAATATGAGTATTGACGGATACATCGGCGAGCGTCGTTTTCCATGGCCGCATATAAAGACCAATATCTCTCGCGTAGCCTCGGACGCGGTTAATAAAGCAGGATTTCAATACTTTGGTGATGCCAGCGCGAAATTCACGGTTGGCGGCTAATGCCTTATCTTCGCCAGCGGCGCTGGCAAACAACAAGCGAAATAAGGCATTGGGAGAAAGCCAAGCGAGCAATCCTTGCCAGTAAGACAATAAAATGAACAAGGCGGGTGCTGCTTGCGCCAACTTGAAAACCTGTTTGCCAGCCATGGCTTCAAGATAATTGCCGGCTTCCAGTGGTGCAGCCGCAGAAACCAAATGCAGGCTTGCGATTCGATTGGACATGTAACGTAAGGTCTGTAGCGCAATAAATGCACCGATTGAAAATCCAACGACATCTACTTGTTTCCCGGAAGTTATTCTTGAAATTTCCGCAGCCAGAAGTCTGTAATACGCTTCCCCGCTGATGGTCGGATCGACAGAAAAACGGTCTAAACAAATAAACGTCAGGCCGTGATTTTTTCCTTCCAGATCGAAAATGCTACATTCTTCCGGCGCTCCAGGCGCGCCATGAAAATAGACCACTATGCGTCCATTGTCGGAGCCGAACTGACTAAATTTCAAAGGTTTCTCCACCTTATGCATAACGTAAAGCTAACCGGGCGCGGCTCACGAAAGCTT
This sequence comes from Methylococcaceae bacterium, assembly GCA_049286765.1. Taxonomy (GTDB): domain Bacteria; phylum Pseudomonadota; class Gammaproteobacteria; order Methylococcales; family Methylomonadaceae; genus JAGXGJ01. The sequence goes on along the minus strand of JBAQEN010000567.1, from coordinate 1,069 downwards.
GAAAATTAATAAAGTGCCAAATGGCCGCGCTCCGGTTGAGCGTTTTGTTAGGCCGATTTTTTTTTGCATTTATCGTAAACAAACTCAGGATCAAGATCGGCTCCAGACTCCCATTCAATGGTGTCAAAAACAACTGTAACTTTTTCAAAAGATTTGCAATCTTTAAGTCGATTAAAAATTCCAAAACCCAAGTATGGCTTCATATCTAATACGCCACTTTCACCGTTACTAAAAGTGATATCAAGCATGAAATCATCTCGGGGGATAACATCTGTTACTGATGGATACATTTTATTTCATCCTATTGTAATGGTTGAATTTTGAAGGGTTCCTCACCATTCATAACCAAATTCCAGTCATTCATAAGTTCTTCTTGATGTACTTCAGCCTATGCTAAGACAAGCTTTATTTGCCTTCTCGGCAAATTTCCCTCAATCAATTCACATGTGCGTATGTCTACCGTAGCCGTATATTCAGCATAGTAGACATGAAAGTGCGGCGGCGGATGTTCACCGGGCGCAAAGTACATGCGGATGATAATTCCATAAAACGTCGATATCGTTGGCAAGACAATCTCCTATTTAACATCTTTCATCCGGCGGAACCGCTGGAGCGTTCCGCCTTACGCGGGTTACGGGTTAGCGGAGTCTGCTGGAGCGTTTAGTTAGGCTGGTTGACGTTTTTGCCACCTCCAGCAAATACCGAAGCGCTTTGTTTACCGCTTCATCATTAGGGAAAGCTTCTGCAATATCAGGCTCAAGGAGCACCACATTGGTTTCCGCCTTGATTCGGTTCGCATACTTGCCGCGTACGATCTCACCGAAATCCGACCGCTTATACTCTGGTCGAAGTTCGTCTGTTATTTCTGAATTAACCTTCTTCATAAATTTGCCTCTCAGCATTTGTGGCTAGTCGTGCCGATATGATTCGAATTGCATTACCTTTATCTGTATGCGATACCGTGAGTAAACGGCCTTGGGAAGAAATGCCAAATGTTAAAAATCGTTCCTCGTCTTCCGAATGGTCAGGATCGTGACCGGTAGCCGAAAACACATCGCGTAATGCACTT
>JBAQEN010000566.1:0-6765 GCA_049286765.1 Methylococcaceae bacterium | reverse complement strand
GTTATGCGATGCAAAAGTCAGTGCCGCAGACAGAAAGGCGACTGAGCTTAATCATTCGGCTACCCATTTATTGCATGCTGCCTTAAGACAGGTTTTGGGTGACCATGTTACACAAAAAGGCTCGCTGGTTGATGCCGAGCGTTTGCGTTTTGACTTTTCACATTTTGAGCCGGTTACAGCAGATCAAATTGACACCTTCGAGCTGCTGGTGAATGAGCAGATTCGTTTAAATAACCCTGTTTCTGCACAAATCATGTCCAAAGATGATGCCGTAAAAGCCGGTGCAATGGCATTGTTTGGTGAAAAATACGGCGCTGAAGTCAGGGTTTTGAAGATCGGTGAATTTTCAACCGAACTTTGCGGTGGTACGCACGTCGAGCGGTCAGGGGATATTGGTTGTTTTAAAATCATCAGTGAAACCGGTGTTGCAGCGGGCGTACGGCGTATTGAAGCTGTGACTGGCAGCGGCTGTATCGACTGGATAGCCAGCCGTGATAAAGCATTGACCAAAATTGCCGGACTATTAAAAAGCTCACCCGAAAAAGCTGCTGAAAAAGTCGAACAACTGCTGGAAAAAAACAGATCATTGGAAAAACAGCTGGAGCGCCTAAACTCAAAACTGGCCAGTTCAGCAGGTGGTGAACTCAGTGCTGAAGCTGTCGATGTCAACGGCATTAAAGTATTGGCGGTCAAGCTTAATGATGTTGATCCCAAGTCCCTGCGTGACATGGTCGATCAGTTAAAAAATAAATTAGGCTGCTCTGCTATCGTACTGGCGGTAGTCGAGGGCGACAAGGTGAGTTTAATCGCAGGGGTGTCCAAAGATGTTATGGGTCGGATAAAGGCCGGTGATCTGGTCAATTTTGTTGCCACTCAAGTCGGTGGCAAAGGCGGTGGCAGACCCGATATGGCAATGGCAGGAGGCAATGACCCATCCGGATTGGCGGTGGCATTGGCTAAAGTTCCTGCATGGATACAAGCGCAACTGGGCGCATAAACAAAGGTTTTATTGAATGGCGTTATATGTCTATAAATTTGGCGGTACCTCGGTAGGTTCTGTCGAGCGTATCAAAGCGGTCGCTGAAAAGGTTAAAAATGCCCATGATTCGGGTGACCGTATTGTCGTCGTGGTATCGGCGATGAGCGGCGAAACAAATCGGCTGGTGGCGCTGGCGAAAGAAATGCAAACACAGCCGACCGACCGGGAAATGGATGTTCTGCTGTCTACCGGTGAGCAGGTTACTATTTCCCTGTTGAGCATGGCATTGCATAATCTGGGTTGCGACGCCAGTTCCTATACCGGCGGGCAGGTAAAAATTCTTACCGACAGCAGTCATACCAAGGCGCGGATTCGGGAGATTGAAGATGCCAAAATTCACGCCGACCTTAACGCCGGAAAAGTGGTTGTAGTCGCCGGTTTTCAGGGCGTTGATGAACACGGCAATATTACTACACTGGGCCGGGGTGGATCGGATACCACCGCTGTCGCTTTAGCCGCTGCGTTAAAAGCCGATGAGTGTCATATTTATACCGATGTCGATGGTGTTTACACTACCGATCCCAGAGTGGAGCCAAAAGCCCGCAGACTCGATCAAATTACTTTTGAAGAAATGCTGGAAATGGCCAGTTTGGGTTCAAAAGTCCTGCAAATCAGATCGGTAGAATTTGCCGGCAAATATAACGTTGCGTTACGCGTATTATCATCATTTAAAGAAGGTAATGGCACACTCATTACCTATGAGGAATCACAAATGGAAAGTGCTTTAATTTCTGGCATCGCGTTTAACCGGGATGAGGCAAAATTAACGATCACCGGAGTGCCGGATTTGCCCGGTGTTGCCTTTAAAATTCTTAGTCCTATTGCCGATGCCAATATCGAAGTGGATATGATAGTCCAGAATATTGCTGACGATGCTACCACTGATTTTACTTTTACCGTCCATCGCAACGACTATCAACGCGCAAAAACATCGCTGGAAAATACCTGTGTTGAATTGGGAGCCAGAAAAGTAACGGGTGATGACGATATTGTAAAGGTTTCAATTGTTGGCGTAGGCATGCGTTCCCACGCAGGAATTGCCAGTACCATGTTTAAAGCGCTGGCAGTTGAAGGTATTAACATCCGCATGATTGCAACCTCGGAAATAAAAATATCAGTTGTTGTTGATGAAAAGTATCTGGAGCTCGCAGTGAGGGCGTTACATGCGGCCTTTAAATTAGATAAAGCCGTTGTCTAAGGAATAGCGCACAATTTTTAAGTTGCGCGCCTTCTCGGATTTATTTCCAGATGAAAACCGCGTGATTAATCCATAACCCAGGGAATGGGTTAAATGACTTCACATAAAAGAAGTGGATTTATGTAAAAATGCCCAGGTAGAAAATTGAAAATCCACCGGGGTATTTTTTTGCATCGAGTAGGTCATAGTATGCAGGCGCTTTTTTCTTGAAGCGGCTACGCTGATGCGAAACTAATTTTTGAAGAAGAACTCAAAATCTATCCGCGATACCTTCATTCTGCATGGGGATTAAAAAAACAGAGGCTAGGGAAATTTTATCCGAGGAAGCATAAAATCAGGCTGTCGATGACCTCAATTATTTTAATGACTGCATTTCCTATACTTCATGGCTGAATACTATGTTCTCAAAAAATTTGTGGTGTAATTAAAATCTTACACACAAGTATATGATAACGCTTTCTATCAATTAAACCGATTAAGAAGAGCATAGAATAAGGGTCGACAAATATTATAACTAATTGATAAATAATATTAATAATTATTGTATAAAGTTAATCCAATTTAACAAAACTGTAATAAAAACTGATGCTAACATCTACAATTAGAACGTTTTCCACAGAGTTATTCACAGCTTTTGTGGATAAAATTAATTATTGATGTTGCTATTGGAACTTGACGCTAAAAGTTAAAATGGCATTAAGATAATAAAGAAAAGTTAATGCCTTGATCCGTGCAGGAAAACTTCTAAAAGAGGTGATGTGATGGAACCCAATATTGAAGTCAGTAACGAAAACGTAAAGCCTAAACATTCAAATAAGTCCACTAGTGATCTGCAGCCAGCAATGAGTTCTGAACTCTACTGGGATGAGGAACATCGCAGACAATCGTTGGAAGTCGTTTACAAACGCGCTGAGGATCATGCCCTGAGTGCCATAGACTGGTATTTGCACGCCAAGCGTAGCAAAAAAAACTGTGCCCAATTCCTTCGGCTTGGAACTATCGCATCATCGGCCATTGCGGGTCTTTTGCCGCTATTGAGCCAGATATATCAAGCTCAGCTTTCCTCTTTGTCTCCCGCATGGACTACAATAGCGCTTGGTGTAGCGGGTGTATTGATGGCCATCGACAAATTTTTTGGTTGTTCTAGCGCCTGGATGAGGTTTATCGCTGCCGAACACCGGATCAGGCAAGCTCTACATGGGTTTCAAATGGACTATGATATTGAAAAGTCCAAATGGGAGGATAACCAGCCGAATTCCGAACAGGCGCAAGCCGTGTTAAGCAGCTGTAAGACATTTATTTACCAGGTAGATACAATTATTCTTCAGGAAACAAATGAATGGCTGGTTGAATTCCAGAATGCCATCATGCAGAAAGATGGGACTGCTTAAGCAAACAGCTTAGCCCCGTTAGTGCGCTATAAAAGTATGGATGCTGGCGTTATACCGAATAAATGGAAATAGCCAAAAAGGGGCAGGCCTAATTTCTGCAGGCAGAATAGCAGAACTCCCCGCTCTTATTTTTTTTGTCTTCGTTTTAGCTATCTGTTGGAGACGTTGCCCAAATGTTTAATCTGATCGGAGTGAGGAAAGTGCCGTCAATGCTTCGCCATTAAAACAAATACCCTCCCAACCGTATTTGATGAAATTTCTGATGTTCTGGTGGCCTGTCCCGTCTGGATCATTTAAAACATCCAGCCGGTAATAATCGCCAAAAAGATTTAAAGTTTGTTGCTGATCAAGCTGGTGGATTTGGGCAAAGGCGAAAATTTTACAGGAACCTTCGTTGGTCCCAGCAGTGTTGATCAAGCGATGTTCGTTAAGGCCGTTGCTAAATTCGGTGGCTTGGTAATGATAGTTTTCAGTAATGACAGCGATGGTTTCATCAAAACTGACGGCGATATTATTGTTTATTTTTTCAAGGAATGAAGCAAGTGACATGTTTTTAAGGGTCAAAAAAAGGATGAATGGTTCAAGCACCAAGGTTTTAGACCTTGTGTTCTGAAACAGTTTAATTAATGAAGCAAGCCTGAAATGCTCCTGAAATCAGGATGCCTGGCATCTCTCAGCCATTCGAATAAAACGGATTCGTGATTGGTAATGGTAATGCCTTGCTGTTGCAAGCGTTGCAAGGCATAGAATTTATGCTCGGCTTTGCGAGAACAGACGGCGTCTTCGACCACATAAACCTGATAGCCGTTATGGAGCAATTCCAGTGCAGTTTGTAATACGCAGACATGAGCTTCAAGTCCAGCCAGAATGATTTGTTTGCGACTGCTGCTTTCAAGTGCAGCACAAAATCCTTCAGCGGCGCAGCAAGAAAAACCGGTTTTTTCGAAAGCCTGTGTAGTTGCAGGTAGTTTATTGGCGATACTGGTATCGGTAGCACCTAAACCTTTTGGATATTGCTCGGTTAGCAATACCGGAATATTTAGTATTACAGCGGCTTCAAGCAAGCTGCCTGTGTTTTCAGTCATCAGTTTTGCTTCAGCTTCAGGCATGACGGCTTTTAATTTGGCCTGTATGTCAACAAGGATTAAAAGGCTGTTTTCAGAAGACAGGATATTAGGGGACGTGTTCATAAAGATTAAAGTTTGTTGTAAAGTACATTTTTCATCAGCAAAGAGAGATAACCCTGTTTTCATGGATCGTTAAACTAATGCCAAATAAGGCATAAAACGCGTTATTGAGCCTAACCCTTTTTCATAATCCTGGCCTTTTCTCGCTGCCAATCGCGGTCTTTCGATGTGGCGCGTTTGTCATGTAGTTGCTTACCTTTTGCCAGACCTATTTCCAGTTTAGCCCGTCCGTTTTTCCAGTACATCGACAGCGGAATCAGTGTATAACCTTTCCGTTCTACCGAGCCAATGAGTTTATTGAGTTCGTGGCGGTTCAGTAATAATTTTTTAGCGCGAACAGCGTCCGGTTTAATATGGGTGGATGCCGATAGAAGTGCGGAAATATGGGCGCCTGACAACCACGCTTCACCCCGTTTTAACACGACATAACTTTCTTTGAGCTGAACGCGGCCTTCCCGGAGGCTTTTGACTTCCCAGCCTTCTAAAACAATCCCTGCTTCAAATCGTTCTTCAATAAAATATTCATGCTTGGCTTGGCGATTAACGGCTATCGTCGCGTTTTGCTGGGTTTTATTTTTTTTGGACTTTTTATCGGCCATAGTGGGCGGGTTTTTGAATTTTAAACTGACGTAAAGGAATAATTTTGTTATTTTACTCGATATTACTGCAATAGTCAGAAAAGCTCACCATGAAGGACATAGAGAACATGAAGAAAATTCCTAAAATCCTTGCCCTTCAAGTCCTTCATGGTGATTTTATAACCCTTGAGTTTTTACAGGCGCTCAAATGACGGACACAAAAAAATCAGTTCATGGTGCATGGTCATCACGTTTCGCATTTATTCTGGCAGCAACCGGTTCTGCGGTCGGTTTGGGAAATATCTGGAAGTTTCCCTACATCACCGGAGAAAATGGCGGCGGGGCATTTGTAATCGTTTATCTGGTCTGCGTATTGCTGATTGGCATACCTATCATGATTGCCGAGACCATGCTGGGTCGGCGCAGTCAACGCAATCCTGTTGAGACGATGATCTTGTTGACTGACGAAGCGGGCGCAGATAAACACTGGCATTATTTAGGCTGGATGGGAGTTATCGCAGGCGTGTTAATCCTGTCGTATTACAGCGTTATCGCCGGCTGGGCTTCGGCTTACATAGTAAAAGCATTTGCAGGCAGTTTTTTTGATGCCGATGCAACTGCGATAAAAGAGATTTTTAACGATTTTGTTGCCAGTCCGGTACAGTTGATTTTCTGGCATTCTGCATTCATGGTGGCAACCATGCAGATTGTCGCGCGTGGCGTTAATAATGGCCTTGAAAAATCCATGCAGTTGTTAATGCCCGCTTTATTTGTTTTGATGATTTTATTAGTCGCTTATGCGATGACGACAGGGAGCTATAATCAGGGGCTGCTTTTTTTATTCAAGCCTGATTTCAGCAAATTGACCAGCGACTCGGTATTAACCGCGATGGGACAAGCTTTTTTTACGCTGAGTCTGGGCATGGGGTCGATTATGGTTTACGGCTCTTATTTACCTAAAGGCGTGCCGATTGCCAAAACAGCGTTTTTGATCGCAGGCGCTGATACGGTCGTGGCATTATTGGCAGGCGTTGCTATTTTCCCTATTGTTTTTGCTAATAATTTACATCCTGCTTCCGGCCCCGGGCTCATTTTTCAAACTTTGCCGATTGCTTTTGGCGCCATGACCGGCGGCTGGTTGATGGGCATATTGTTTTTCGTCACGTTAGTAATTGCGGCCTTGACCTCCTCTGTCGCCCTGATAGAGCCAGTCGTGGCGTGGCTGGTTGAAAATAAAGACTTCAGCCGGGAAAAAGCCAGTATCTGGTCGGGGTTAGCGACATGGTTACTGGGCTTGGGTACAGTATTTTCCTTTAATGTTTGGTCTAATGTTAAGTTTTTCGACAGAAATATTTTTCAATTGCTGGATTAC
>JBAQEN010000565.1:0-9527 GCA_049286765.1 Methylococcaceae bacterium | reverse complement strand
TCAAACAGTTGCAGTTGCCGGCTTACCGCCGATTGCACAATATGCATTTTTTCCGCTGCTTTCGAAAGATTTAAATTTGTTTCCTGAAGCACGCGAAGCAATTCAATTTGACTCAAATTCATGGTGTTGGAGATTCCTTATCTAATATTCCTGACAAATTGTACATGGAAGACTGGATTTAAACAGATAGCTACGGATAAAACTATACTCATCACACATCAGAATTTGATTTTATTAAATCTCATCTCCCTAGCCCTTTCGACACAGTTCAGGGCAGGCCTCTCCAGCAGGAGGGGCGAAAGTGCCGTTGTTGATATGCAAACACTCTGTAACAAATCCGTATAAATCTTCCTTAATCCGTATGCTGTTTCTGTGAAAAACTAATGAAACCAGTGCGCCCGGCGTATCCGCAGATTAACTTTATCGCCTCTATGTAAATTCAGTTCTTTGAACCGTTCATTGGGCATTTCTGCAAAAACGGGTGCAGCTGAACCATTGAAACCATTTTTGACCAGCTCAAGACGAATCAGTCCTCCCAGATGTTGCCAGTCCTTCAAAGTTGCAGGCGAGGTATTATCAGGCTTTGATTTTTCAATGACAATATCATGAGGGCGAACATGAGCGATTTTACCTTTCTTATTTGGAGTCAATAGACCTGTGGCTTGCAACCAGTCGGTATCATGCTCCTCCAGATTAAAAACATTGGTATGTCCGATAAAACTCGAGACAAACGCATTGGCTGGATGATCGTAAATTTCGCTAGGTGTGCCTTGCTGTTCGATGCGGCCTTTGTTAAGTACGACTACGCGATTGGCCACCTCCATGGCTTCCTCCTGATCGTGGGTTACAAAAACGCTGGTGACATGCAATTCATGATGCAAGTTACGCAGCCATAGACGCAAATCTTTGCGTACACTGGCATCGAGTGCTCCAAACGGTTCATCTAACAGTAAAACCGAGGGTTCCACAGCTAATGCCCGAGCCAGAGCGATACGTTGACGTTGACCGCCGGAAAGCTGATCCGGAAAACGATCATGCAGCCAGTCCAATTGCACCAGATCCAGCAATGCATGGACTTTTTTATTGATAATATCGTTACTCGGACGGTCGCGGCGAGGTTTGATTCTTAAACCAAAAGCCACATTATCAAATACCGTCATATGCCGAAATAAGGCATAATGCTGAAACACAAAACCGATATGACGGTTTTTGACGGGTTGATCGGTGACCTTGTCGCCTTTTAAAAAAACATCGCCCTGATCGCCTTGTTCGAGACCGGCAATGATGCGCAGTAAAGTGGTTTTACCGCAGCCGGAAGGCCCCAATAAGGCGACCAATTCACCTTCGGGAATTTCTAGATTGATATTGTCGAGCGCAGTAAACGCGCCGAAATGTTTACTGATTTGGCTTACGGTAATACTCATGATGGATTCCTCATAAAATCGTTGATTGCTTGCGCTATTCCGCCGCCTGTCGGGGCAGATATTTACTCCTGCAATATCTGCATTCACCACATCCCTGTGGCTCCCGCTTTTAAATCCTGATTTTGTTTCCATTCCAGGAAGGTTTTAAACACCAGCGTAACGATGGCCAGAGCGCCTAGTAATGAAGCGCCAGCGAAGGCACCGACAAAATCGTATTCGTTGTAACTGACTTCAATGTGCAGCGGCAGCGTGTTGGTGAGGCCGCGGATATGCCCGGACACCACAGAAACCGCGCCAAATTCGCCCATTGCCCGGGCGTTGCACAACAGCACGCCAGTCAGCAGGGCCCATTTGATATTGGGCAAAGTGATCTTGAAAAAGGTTTGCCAGCCAGTAGCGCCCAGCGATAAAGCCGCCTCCTCTTCTTCATGCCCCATTTCCTGCATCAATGGAATCAGTTCACGGGCAACAAACGGGAAGGTCACAAATAACGTAGCCAGAATTATCCCCGGCACTGCGAAAATAATCTTGATGTTATGTTCGGAAAGCCACGGCCCGAGCCATCCCTGGGCTCCAAAAACCAACACATAAATAAGGCCTGCAATCACTGGCGATACTGAAAATGGCAAGTCAATCAAGGTAATCAGCAGGCTTTTGCCGCGAAATTCAAAGCGGGCTATCGCCCAGGCGGCAGAAATGCCAAACACGGTCGTTATAGGCACAGTGATCAATGCAACCAACAGCGTCAGTCTCATCGCTGACTGCGCGTCGGGATGTGTCAGGCTGTCACTATAGGCCGACCAGCCTTTGGCAAAAGCTTCAATCAGCACAATCGCCAGCGGAAAAACCAGAAACAAAGCAATAATACTTAAGGCGATTCCAATCAGGGTGTATCGAACCCAATCCGGATCAGACAGAGTTAGTTTTTTGTTGGAAGTAATAATAGAAGTAGCAGAAATGGCATTCATCACGAACCTCTTACAGTTGTCCGGAACGGCGGCGTACCCACCATTGCAGACCATTAATCAGTAACAGCAGCAAAAATGACAGGATCAACATTGTCATACCGATGGCGGTTGCCCCTGCGTATTCGTATTGTTCCAGTTTGGTAATAATCAAAAGCGGCACGATTTCCGAGATATAAGGCATATTGCCGGCAATAAAAATAACCGAACCGTATTCGCCGACGCCACGGGCAAAAGCCAACGCAAAGCCGGTAATAGTGGCCGGCAGGATATTAGGCAAAATCACTTTGACAAATGCTTGCAGACGGGTGGCGCCGAGACTTGCGGCGGCTTCTTCGGTCGCAGTATCCAATTCCTGCAGCACAGGCTCGATGGTCCGCACGACAAACGGCAAACCGATAAAAATCAAAGCAACAACAATACCCAACGGTTTGTACGCAATTTGTACTCCGAAGCTATCCATCACCAGCTTACCGATCCAGCCCTGAGGTTCGTAGATCGTTGCCAGCACGATACCGGCGACGGCAGTCGGCAATGCGAAAGGCAAATCAATCAGCGCGTCAAAAAGACGTTTGCCGGGAAACGTATAACGCACCATCGACCAGGCGATAATAAAGCCGAATACTGCGGCTATCGCGGCGGCAATCAGCGCCGCCCCAAAGCTGACGCGGAACGATGTCTGCACACGGTGGTTTGTCAGAATCGTCCAGTACTCGTCGAGGCTTAACTGCATCGATTTCAGCAGCATCGCGCTGAGCGGAATCAGCACAATCAGGGCCAGATAGACCAGGGTAAGGCCGATGGCCGGGCGAAATCCCGGCATGATGTTACTTTGTGGCATGTTAGTAATCTTCGGTTTTATTAACTTCAATATTTTAGGATGGGCTTTGGAACGACTTGAAAAGTACGTAGTGAACCTTTTAATCGAAAACGATACGCCTTGTTCCTTTGCACATCCTGCTCAGCTCAACTGCTTAAGGTTGGGGCGACATTATTCCTAGATAAGACCTGCCTCGCCAGGTAGGGCGGGGAGGCTTTTTTGCCCGCCATACCAGCTATTTGCCATAAATCTGATCGAACAGCCCGCCATCGGCGAAGTGGGTCTTTTCTGCCTTGGCCCAACTTCCGAACACTTCGTTTACGGTAAACAAATTAAGCTGTTTAAAAGTAGTCTTGTGTTTGTCTGCAATACTTTCCACCTGTGGTCTCAGGTTATGGCGTACGGCGATCTCCTGGCCTTCTTCGGAGTAATGAAAGTCCAGATAGGCTTGAGCAAGCTCACGAGTTCTTCTCTTGTCGACAACTTTATCCACCAATGAGATCGGATTTTCAGCCAAAACACTGATGGATGGGTAAATCACTTCGAATTTATCATCACCCAGTTCTTTCTTGATCAAAAATACTTCGTTCTCAAAGGTCAGCAGGGCGTCGCCGATATTACGCTGGGCAAATGTCGTTGTCGCGCCGCGTCCGCCGCTGTCAAGAACTGGTACATTTTTAAAAAGCCTGGTTACAAAATCCTTGGCTTTGTTCTCATCGCCGCCATTTTTTATGACAGAGCCCCATGCCGCCAGATAGCTGTATTTGCCGTTGCCCGAAGTTTTCGGGTTGGGGATGATAACGGAAATGCCAGGCTTCACCAGGTCATCCCAATCCTTGATATTTTTTGGATTGCTTTTACGAACCAAAAAGACAGAAGTTGATGAAGTAGGCGAACTGGCATGAGGAAGACGTTCTTGCCATTTTTCAGGAATCAGCTTGCCGAGTTGGTAAAGAATATCAATGTCAGGCGACCGATTCATCGTAATGACATCGGCTTCCAGTCCGTCAACAACTGCTCTGGCCTGCTTGCTGGAGCCGCCATGAGATTGATTGATAACAATGGTTTCGCCCGTCTTTTCTTTCCAGTATTTGATGAAGGCGGGGTTCAGGTCACCATAAAACTCACGTGTTACGTCATAGGAAACGTTTAATAATGAGGTGTCGGCAAAAACGGTAGATGAAACCAGCAGCGCGGATAGAATTAAATACTTGAACATTTATGAGCTCTCCAATATTCAGGCGATAAAAAAAGTATGAATGACATATTTAATTCAGCTCTACTCTAAATTTAAGGCGCGTAGATTTGATCGAAGGTACCGCCGTCATCGAAATGCTCTTTTTGCGCCTTCGCCCAGCCGCCAAATTTGTCCTTGACAGTAAACAGCTCCAATTTGGGGAAACGTTTTAAATCTTCAGGATTGGCTAGTTCCGGTTGGTACGGACGGTAAAAGTGTTTCGCCACCAGTTTTTGCCCAACCGGTGAATACAGATATTGAAGATATGCTTCCGCCAAATCCTGGGTGCCATTCTTTTTGACGATTTTATCAACCACCGCCACCGGGGTTTCCGCTAAAATGCTGGTTGGTGGTACGATAATCTCGAATTTACCTGCGCCCTGTTCCTTAAGCGCCAAAAATGCTTCGTTCTCCCAGCTGATCAGCACATCGCCTATACCGCGCTGGATGAAAGTCGTCGTTGAGCCGCGCGCGCCGGAGTCAAGTACAGGCACATTTTTGTACAACTTCTTCACAAAATCCTTGGCGGCATCCTTGCTGCCGAATTTCTGTTCTCCAAACGCCCAGGCGGCCAGATAGTTGTAGCGTGCGCCACCTGAAGTTTTGGGGTTAGGGGTAATGACCGATACGCCTTCTTTCGCCAGATCGTCCCAGTTTTTAATGCCTTTGGGATTGCCCTGGCGCACTAAAAACACAATGGTGGAGGTGTAAGGCAAGCTGTTATTGGGCAAACGGCTCTGCCAGTCTTTTGGCAGCAACCCGGCTCGTTGAGAAATTTGATCGATGTCGTAGGACAATGCCAGGGTCACAACATCTGCTTCCAAACCGTCGATAACCGCTCTTGTCTGCTTGCCAGCCCCGCCGTGGGATTGTTGAATTTCGACATCTTCGCCGGTTTTGTCCTTCCAGTATTTAATAAACTCCTTGTTGAAGTCCTGATACAGTTCCCGGGTTGGATCGTAGGAAACATTGAGAATCCCTCTGTCCGCCAAAGCCATACCGCTGATCAGTAAGGCCAGGATAAAGAACAGATGTTTTAATGATTTTGTAAATTTCATAGCTACCTCTTAATGGAAGATGTTTTATTTGGTTTGCCGCATAACTTTAATTAGTGCCAATCGGATACAAATGACAGTTATGGTAAACACATTGATTAACCAGCGTAAACGATATAATTAGATGTAAATATCTCTAAATTAGATATATTGCTATTCAGAAAGCCCACGGCAGTCAGCATGAAAGACCTTAATCCATTAAATGGATTTACCTCATATTCCCTTGCCGAAGCAAGGGAGTGACCACTTCTGCTGTTCTTACCGCCACCTTTAACTGGATTACCAGTACGTGGGCTTACCATCGCCAAATGCATTCAGCGAAACTTCGAAGAAGAAGAAGTTGCTGGCCTCAGAGGTGAAGGGACCATTAACAGGTCTTGCCTGTGACTTGGTAAAGTCACCAGGATTAAAGCGGGCGTAGCTCAAACTCCAATCGACATAGGGGTTAAGTTTATGGCGCAAACGGATGTCCCATTCTTGACCCAGGTAGCTGCCGCTTTTACCGGTCCGGTCTTGCAGATTGGCGCGTGACCAAGGGGCGGTATCGCTTTCCAGCCAAAAAACATTAAAACCGGCATCGATGCGGACATTCTTGTATGGGGTAAACTCAATTCTGGCTTTTGGCGTGATGATGTTATCCCAGGAAAAATAATCGTCACGGGACCACGGCTGGTTGAAGCCGTAAAAAGCATCGAAACGTTGGTTGTTGTTATCTGCGGCGTTTTTGTCGCCGGTACCGTAGCCGTAAAATAAACTGGCTCTTGGCTTCCACTCATGGTCGAAGGTATAGCCGAGCTCTATCGCGTAAGCCAGGGCATCATGCTGCTGCTTGGTCTGCCGGGTACCTGACAGTGAACCAAAACGGCCGAATTGTTTGTTGATGTCGGCATCGAAATCGAATCCGCTGCCAGGAATAAACCCGTAAACCCTGAGGCCCGGCGCATAAATGTCCATATCGGCCTTGCGGTTAGCGGCAACGGAATTGGTAGGGTCGCCGTCGGTTTTGCGGCCGAAGAAGTAGGGCTGGATTGTGATAATATCCGACCAGCGGCGGATACTCAGCACGCCGCCATAAAACCAGGTATCCTCGTCATTCTTGTCCCACTGATATTTCAAGCGTTCCAACGGCTGCAACGCGAAAGTATCCAAATCCCAGTCGTTTTGCTGTTTACCAAAGTGAACACGATAACCAAAGAAATTGTTGGTGGTGTTACGGAACTGGTTACTGGCCAGCAAGCGCCGATCCAACACTTCGAAAGCTTGACGGCCTGCGCGAATACTTAACGGCCGGTTGAAGCCCAGCGCGTTTTTGAAATACAACTCGCCGTAACCCTGAATCAGCTCATGTTCGTTAACATCGGAATCAGATCTTTCATAGAGGCCATTTTCACTACTGGAATTTTGAAATTCGACTGCGAAACGGAAAGGATCGAGAATGTCCACCACACCAAGATAGGCGCGCGTTTTCATCAACCACAGATTGTCCGGGTCGGGACGGAATTTCCTTACTGCGCGGCCCGAAGACGTGTCGGTCCAAAACCGGTAATCATTTTCGCGGTACTCATAACGGGTGCGATGTTCCAGACCGACATTCAGCCACTCAATGTCGCGAAACTGCTCGAATTGGGTTTTGCTTAAATTTCGCACATAAGCCGGCGGATCGGTTTCCGGTTCGACGCGATACCCTTTGGTTTTGCGGAAATAATCTTCGGCGTTCGCCAAGCCCGGCAATGCCAGCAGCAGGCTCAGAACGCCGGTTACCGACTTGGCATTAACGAATTTACGTTTCATTTATTCACCTTGTTTTAAAAATCTCTGTCGATTAAAGTAACTTCAGGTGGTCCTGTCAGATTTCTATCACTGTTTAAAAAATATTTTTCGCCGTTTTTTTGGTAGAAATTGAAGTTGTTTACCTGGCAGGGACTGATTTGGCATCAAAACGCAGTTTCTCCTTGCGTTCAATTTGCACAACCTTGCCGTCGTGGATAATGATTTCAACCGATCCGAAACGAATCCCTTGCAAAGCAGCGGCAATCTGATTTGCGATGCTTGGCGCCTGCTGTTCCTTACTGTATTTTTTTATGTCAGCCGTCATCTAAAATACTCCTGTCATATTTACTGCTGAAGTTGAAACGTGTTGTTTACGTTCAGTGTGTTAAAAGATGGCTACACTATATCAGCGAAACTGTAGAACATTTAATGATATGTTCTGATATATATATCTGTAATATTGATATAGATAGAGGGGGTTAAATAGCAACATTAAAGCTAAATGAATTACATCTTTATTGTATGTCTATTCGATTTAGTTAAAGAAGGAAGGGCATAAGCGATAAAACTTAAGTATCACCAGTAATCAAGTCCAACGTTTAATTGTCGCTCATTGCACTGAACGAAAATGAAGGGTAAGTTGCGGAAGGTGAAAATGGGGCTTATTTAGCTGATTATTCGCTTTAATAAACGGAGATTTAACAGTTTGAAAAAGTCGCGGCAAAACCAACTCTACAGAAGTCTGTATACGCCTATTTCCTTGGTAAGCGATGCTACTCTTTTAAAAAAAAATATAAATCGGATTATTTATCTATATTTAAGATATTAGAATCTAATTATATCGTTGTATAAAAAATAAAAACTTTATTAAGATATTTTCAAGAGCAAAAAATCGTTACAAACATAACCACATTTTTGCAATGTGTCTTTGAAGCTGAAAGCGTTGTAAAAAAGATTTAACTGCCTATGACTTTTTATAAAGGACTATTTTAAGTTGCGTGTCCAAAACACAAGGATGTTTTATAGCGGGCAATAGCCCGCTTTTTTTTTTGCGAGAGTTTGCAGAACCTGAATAATCGTTATTTAGCAAGTCTACAACTAATTTTATTGAAAAACAGTACATTGGAGGAAATCTCATGCCGTTACAACATTTAGTGGACTATTTTAATAACCGGCTCGGACAAGAAAATCGTTCCAGTTTTCGACCTTTTATACTGGAAGAAGGCAAAGTAAGCGGTCTATTCGGTCCGATTCGGATTGACAGTTTTTTTGCGCCGCTACGACAAACGTTGAAACCTACAGTGATTGCAGGTCATACGGCGCAAATTACTGTTGCTCCAAATAAAATCCAGCATCTTTATGCAAACGAAATTGAAACTCTGTTGGCTAATAATTCCGTACCTGCAACTGATTTTGAATCCATCATTAACTTTGACCGTTTATCCCGTACCGTACACATGCTGAATTACCTGACTTTATCGCATTTGCAAGGCGTGCTGTTTTTGGAGGTTGATCCACGGCATATCCTGGGCATTAAACAGGATCATGGCGCCTATTTTGAAGAAGTCATTGCCCAGTGTGGATTGAAAACCAAGAATATCGTCATAATATTAACCGTATATACTCAATACGCTCGCTATTATCGGGAACTGATCAATGGATTGGATAATTACCGCCGTAGGGATTATCAAATTGCGCTTAATTTCAATTACCTAACCCAGGAAAATCATGCCTTTGATTTAATCGCCAGGATATCTCCGAATTACGTAAGCTTATCAGCACGGAATCTGGAGGATCAAGTGCATGATGATACCTTGCTGGCAAAATTACAACAGTTGAAAACGCGGGTGGCTGCAATAGGCGGGCAAAGTATCCTGCAACAAATCGATGAGAAAAAATCTGATTTATTAGCCCGCAATAGCGGTTTTGATCTGGTGGAGGGCGGATACTACAGAGCAATCGCATTTGATTATTTAAGTCATCCGAAACCGGATCATTATGATTTCTACAATACACTGAAAAACCGCACTTTTAATCACACCCGGTGAAGACCCCCGCATCATGCTGACTCACCAAGATTTTGAACAAGCCTATAACGCCCAAGCCAGTGTGGATATTGCCACCCACCTCATCGTTGCTCATCATGTCACCCAACACACCAACGACAAACAAGAAATCGAACTCGCTTTAGGGCATCTCTAAAAATACCCCCATCTCACCGCGATTTTTGACGAGAAGTCATGGCGCTGAAATGAG
>JBAQEN010000564.1:0-1722 GCA_049286765.1 Methylococcaceae bacterium | reverse complement strand
AATGCAACAACCGGGTGTCTGCTGATGGCCCAGGTTGTATAAAAACGAAAAAATTGAACCGCCAGTGGTTTGATGATGGCAAATATTGAGCAAAATACTTATCACTGTGGAGTCAATTATTAAGGAATCAATCATTAATTGACCTATTGGTAGAGCAATTACTGCCTCCGGCTGATAGGGGATAGCCGCCGGTTTAAAAAATGCAAATCCCATTTTAGCTAATGATTCGCAATAAACTCTGGTTGCTAGTTTAGCCAGGTAAGGTGGGCACATGCTATTCCGTGCCCACGTGGAGATGCCACTATTTGTAATCTGGAATTGATTGGCGAAGCGGCAACCCATATCTACGATGCCGTCGCGCACTCAATCCGAAAATTCCGTGGCGGCTCGTCATTACCTCCCGCAACTGGCAGATTCACGGCTACCTCGGTATCGAAAACGGCACGCTATTACGCATCATCCATAGCGACGTTCTGATTTACTTCCCGATCCGCTCGCGCTTAAAGCCCAATTTGAGTGATTCAGAACTTGCTGAACTTAATAGGATGAGCTCCACGCCTCGCCCTCGCCCCATCCTATCGTAAGCTCAACCTTATAGGCCTAGTTTGAATATTAGCACCAAAAATCGACTTCCCCCCTTTAGCTGATATACGCTGATATTTAGCGTAAGCGGCGCCGGCAGAGCTGCGCAATTCCGCTTCACTCGCCTGGTTTGCAAAACCACGTGCAACCGCTTCCAATACATAGGCTTCCGGCGCCATGAAGCTAAAAGTCGTAACCACCGGCTTTGAACCGGCGGCAAGTAAATGCTCCGAGAAATACTCGTCGCTCATGCAGGCCAGGACAACGGCTTGTTTATCGTGCCCGGCATGTTTTGGAAAGCGTTTGACGATGGCTTGGTTGTGTGCGTCCATCAAGCCGTCATGTCCAATAAACACCACCATTTCACGCTCTGCCGCATGGGGAGGAGTCGCTGCTTGTTGCATAAAGTCGAGCATCGCCTGGTCAATCCGGCTGCCGCGATACGCATCGGCGGTGACGGTGAGCTTGTCCTTCCAGGCAAATTGGCAGCGTTCCAGGATAATATCGCTAATATCTTTTTCGCATCCCAACTTTCGCCAACCATTGGCCTTGCTCAAAAAGGTTTTTACGCCGTAAAGCGCTCCCCAATAGAGATTGCTGCGCGGGTCATCGCCATTGCCGATTTCCACAGGAACAGGCACAATGCCTTGTGATACGTTGTCGACCAGGGACACAATCACAGAAATGTGCGTGTTTGGCGTGGCTGCGGCGCCTGGCGGCAACACCGTAAAAATCAGCACAGTGAATAAACAAATCGAGCGCAGGGTAATCATGTGTACGAACCCTCCAGAGGGTAAGAAAATATTATTAAACACATCTTTGTTTCCGGGCAATAGAATGGGCTCACGCTGCCCGGTAAGGTTCAAGACTGTGAAAATGTTAGTTTATTAACACTCAAGGCACAATATGCTGTGTTAAGATACCTAAAAAGTCAGAATATATGGATATTTGAATGAGGAATTCTGAATATTTTCACAGTCTCTACGCTCCGTAGGGGCTACCTACTGAATTTATTTTTCCTGATTCCGAGGTTTTACGGGAGAATCAGGGATAACTATAACTCGTCTTTAATAACGACCTATAATAAATTACAATGCAAAGTGTAACTAACTTTGTTACTTTACTGAAAAAATATTTAAT
>JBAQEN010000563.1:0-1553 GCA_049286765.1 Methylococcaceae bacterium | reverse complement strand
CCTCTGCCTATTATTTATCCTGCAGGTTTAGTCTTGATTTTTTTACCTGACTTATAGGCTTTTCCAATATTTCTAAAATCAAACATATTCATCTCAAAAGATGAAATTGAAACCTGATTAGCGCCATGTACGTGGGTTATTAGCTTTTCATAGCTCTCCTTATAAGGCGCTTTGGCAACTGAACCGCCGAACTCACCTGTATTCACCAATACCACATGCTGATACATGTGGTAATACAAAGCGTCAACCATGGAATCAAACGTGTTGACATCCTTATTTAAAGCAACGACCAAATAAGCATCGGATTTATTTTTCAAATCAGCGGTCATTTTGATGTCGGTGGCGTCATAACAAATAGTGCCCGTTAACATGAAGCCTTTCTCTTTTGGAAATGCCGGATGCACAAGTTCAATCAACAATTGATAGGGTCGCCAAGGCTTAACTTTGCCAACCTCATCTTGCATCATATTCCACTTGCCTTGTAGACGTTTTATAAACTGACGACCACTTGCCTGTTTTTGTGGAATTATCCATTTTGCAATGTTGTTAGGCCCATCCACACCAGGCAAACGTGTGAATGTTAAACCAGTAAAAATTATGGCACCGGTTTTATCAGCTAAACATTTTAAAATATCCATATCTTCATTATTGACTGCTAGCTCAGGCCAAATAATAAGGTCAATATCGGCTTTTTTGTATTTGTCATCATCTATGCTGTTTTGGCTATATGATTTATGCAAAATCAGCTCCGAAACAGCTGCCACATGGCGGCGATGCCTAGCCCGATATATCGGTGTATCAAGCATCAACCCATGATCAACAAAATCACCTTTCAGCGGAAGTAATGATTGCACCATCACAACACGAAGATCCCGCTTTTCTTTTGGCCAATCTAAATTTACTCTTTCCACATAAGCAGGAATGTCCGACATGTTACAAAATAGTGCTTTCTGATATTTAATCCGTTCTTCGACTAATCTTATTAATGCTTTCAAATCCCAAACTTTTGGCCAATCATAACCACCATCATGAATACTGGTGCCAGGCCACTGAAGTAAGTGAAATAATAAACTCGATACCCAACCAGACATTGGTGCAGTTTCACCGTTAATAGCCTCCGGTGAATGCATCATACCTAACTGGCGTTTCATAAAGCTGGTTTTCAAACCCGTATATTTTGCTTGATCAAGTACACGAGCATTCGTGCTTGACCAGTCAATACTACCCAGTAAACAACTGCGTAAAAAGATGCCTATCCTGTATAGAGGTTTATGAGGCTCAGATACCCATTCAGGCACCGGGAATATTGGTTCCCCGTCATTGTCTGGCCGCATAATCTCTAATTCGACATCTAGCGATTGGATCTTGCTCCAGTCTTTACAGCGTACTTTGCAATTAGCAATATCAATGACCTTTTCAAACTCAATAATATCGACGGCAGTAGCATCTTTTTTAACACCAAATTTGCCGCCATTAAGTACGGCCATAAGCAATGCAAGTGCAGCATTTTCATGAGCAAAGGGATTATCCGTTCGTTTAATAACACCTAAAAG
>JBAQEN010000562.1:0-5527 GCA_049286765.1 Methylococcaceae bacterium | reverse complement strand
TACGGAGGCGTTTTCCGGGTGATGATCAGCGCGTAGCACGTCTGTCGCTGATCGGCGAGACAGGCGAAAAGCGTGTACGCATGGCCCATCTCGCCTGCGTGGGTAGTCATGCTATCAACGGCGTAGCTGCCTTGCATAGTGAACTGCTAAAGACCAGTGTGCTAAAGGATTTCTACGAAATGTGGCCTGAGCGTTTCAGCAACAAAACCAACGGCGTGACGCCGAGACGCTTCATGGCATTGGCAAATCCAAAACTCAGCGATTTAATTACACGCAAGATTGGCGACGGCTGGATTTTCCGGACTGATGAACTCAAGAATCTCGAACCCCTCGCCGAAGATGCAGTATTTCGTCAAGAATGGCGTGCCGTCAAGCAAGCGAACAAGGAAAAACTCGCTGCTTATATACGCAAGCATACCGGCATTGAGCTGGATTCCACCTGGTTGTTCGATATTCAGGTTAAGCGCATTCATGAATACAAGCGTCAGCATCTCAATGTGCTGCACATTATTACATTATACAACCGTCTCAAGCATAATCCCGGACTCCGTATTCCGCCGCAGGTGTTTATATTTGGCGGCAAGGCAGCGCCTGGTTATTTTATGGCCAAACGTATCATCAAACTGATCAACGCTGTGGGCGAGGTCGTGAATAACGACCCGGATGTGAATAAATACCTGCGGGTCGCTTTTGTTCCCAACTTCAATGTGCAGAATGCCCAGCTGATTTATCCGACAGCGGATTTGTCCGAGCAGATTTCTACGGCGGGTAAAGAAGCGTCAGGCACCGGTAATATGAAATTCACGCTGAACGGCGCGTTAACTATCGGTACCCTCGATGGTGCGAATGTCGAGATTCGTGAAGAAGTCGGTACAGAGAATTTCTTTCTTTTCGGACTAACCGAAGATGAAGTCAAACGAGTCCAGCTCGAAGGCTATCATCCAACTGCTTATATAGAAAAGGATCCGAAGCTCGCCGAAGTTATTCATTTGATCGCTTCGGGTCATTTTTCTCATGGCGATACCGAAGTGTTCCGGCCTTTGGTGGACAATCTGTGTCAGCATGACCCGTTTCTGGTGTTGGCTGATTACGCAGATTATTTGGCCTGTCAGGATAAAGTCGTTGAGGCTTGGAAAAATCCGGAACAGTGGACGCGCATGTCTATCCTGAATACGGCCAGAGCAGGCAAATTTTCCTCTGACCGGGCAATTCGTGAGTATTGCGATGAGATCTGGAATGTACCCGCAGTAACTGTAGAGTTACCCATCAAATAACGGGATCTTTAGCATGAGCTTGAAAATATATTTGTTGCGTCATGGCGAGACAGAGTATAGCCAACGAGGCGCCTATTGTGGGATTCTGGATGCCGAGTTGACGGCGGAAGGACATCAAATGGCCCAAGCTTTCGCCGATGCTTATTGTACGATACCCTGGACTGCTGTCTACGCCAGCCCGATGAAAAGGGCGATTGCGACAGCGCAGCCCTTGTGCGATGCGGTGGGTCTGCCCATGCAAATGAGGGATGGACTCCGGGAAATCAACTACGGCGCATGGGAAGACCGTGAACAGGACTATGTCCGGCAGCATTACGAATATGACTACATTCGTTGGCAGACCGATCCGGCCTGGAATTCACCGACTAATGGCGAAACTGCAATTCAGATTGCAGCTTGCGCGCTACCAGTCATCACGGAAATCGAGTCCACGCACAAAGACGGCAATGTGCTGGTGGTATCCCATAAAGCCACGATTCGAATCATTCTCTGTAGTCTGCTGGGTATCGACGTCGGCCGCTACCGGGATCGCATCAATGCCATGGCGGCGTCCATTAGCATCGTCAAGTTTGGCACCTATGGGCCGATGCTGGAAGCTTTAGGTGACCGCAGCTATATGCCTGAGTACTTGCGAAAACGCGCGGGGACCTGATGTTGTTCACAAGGGTTAAGCTTAGATACCAAAAGGCGAAGCCCGTGAGCGATAAGCAGTTCTACCCAATTCGATACCGAGACACCGCGCAAATCGATATTGACTTAATCCAGCCCTATGAATAAATACTTACTCGTTATCAATGCCGGTTCATCGAGTATCAAGTTCGCGATTTACCAAAAGGATGCATCATCAGTCCAGCTAGTTGCAGATGCTGCGGGACAAATTGATGGCATCGGCAGCCAGCCAAGCTTCATGGTAAAAAATCCCGATGGTCTAGTCTTAGCCGATCGCAGCCTCACGAGCGGCGAAGCGTCTAATCATACGGGAGCCATCACCATTATTCGCGCCTGGCTCAAAGACTATTTTGTAAATGGAACATTGCTGGCAGTGGGGCATCGCGTCGTCCATGGCGGCCAGCACTATTCGGCACCCGTCCTGATTGACGCAAAAGTTCTGATGGAGATGGAAACCCTCGTCCCTCTGGCTCCTCTCCATCAGCCGCACAACCTTGCGACTATCCGCGCACTGCTGGAAACCATGCCGTCGTTGCCGCAAGTAGCCTGCTTTGATACGGCGTTTCACTGCACCCAGCCCGCCGTTGCGCAACGCTTCGCCATACCTCGGCGCTTTGCCGATGAAGGTATACGCCATTATGGATTCCACGGCCTGTCCTATGAATACATTGCCTCTATATTACCCATACTTGAGCCCGCACTTGCGGATGCACGCATCATCGTCGCCCACTTGGGTAGCGGCGCCAGTCTGTGTGCAATTCATAAAGGACGCAGTATTGCCACTACAATGGGCTTCTCTCCGCTCGATGGGCTGGTCATGGGTACCCGTTGCGGTAATATAGATCCTGGTGTGTTGCTTTATCTGATGGATCGGCACAACATGGACGCGCGCACTCTGGAGCAGCTGCTTTATCACCAGTCCGGTCTGCTAGGCGTTTCCGGCATTTCCAACGACATGCGCACGCTGCTTGCCAGCGACGACCCATACGCGCAGGAGGCGATCGAGTTGTTCGTATATCGCGCCGGGCGTGAAATAGGTTCTCTGACTGCGGCGCTCGGCGGCCTTGATGCGCTGGTATTCACCGGCGGAATTGGGGAGCATTCTGCCATCATTCGGGCAAAAGTCTGTCATCAGGCGGCATGGCTAGGGCTTAACCTTGACGACTCTGCCAATGAAGCTATAGCTACACGTATTTCAACGCCTGATTCAAAACTCTCTGCGTGGGTCGTGTCTACCGACGAAAACCTGATGATCGCACACCATACATTACGGCAGGTGACTTTTGATGGAGAACAGCCATGACAGCAGCTACTGCACGCTTTCAAACCCAAATTGGTAACCCCGGCTCCCAGGCGGTGCAACTTGGAGTGAGGACGGCACAAACTTTTCTGTTTATAGCCATGTTGCCAGGAACATGGAGTTGCGGCTCTATGAGGCGGCTGAAAGTGCTGAACCGTTTCAGGTGATCGTGCTCGATCCGGACATACAGCGGACTTTTTTCGCGTGGCATGTTTTCGTCGAGCAACTGCCTGTTGGAACGTATTATACTTGGCGTGTACAGCGGCCGGATGGCTCCTGGCGGGAGGTGCTTGATCCGTGGGCGCGTGCGGTTAGCGATGTGAACTGGGATCGCCATCAGGCAATCTCTGCAACCAGCGGACTGCGTGGTATTGTGACCGATACCCGTTATGACTGGAATGAGCCGGCTTTTAGACCAAAGCCGCTGGACGGAGCGATTATTTATGAAGTCCATGTGGGCGGTTATACGCGACATCCGTCCTCCGGCGCGCAACATTCGGGCACGTTCGCCGGCTTGATCGAGAAAATCCCCTATCTCAAGGAGCTCGGAATTACACATGTCGAGCTGCTGCCCGTGATGGCTTTTGACGGACAGGACGCGCCAGAAGGGGTTGCTGAGCTATGTCTAAAAAATTATTGGGGTTACAGTCCTTATGGATTTTACGCGCTGCATCCAGATTACTGTGTGACATCGGAACCGATACGCGAATTCCAGAATCTTGTTGAGACACTACACGAGGCCGGCCTTGGCATCATTCTGGATGTAGTCTTCAATCACACCAGCGAGGGCGGATCAGATGGACCAACGATACATTTCAAGACGCTGCTAGACGACATCTTCTATCATCACGATGGACAGCATTACCGCGACTACACAGGCTGCGGGAATACGATCAATTGCAATCATCCGCTGGTAACGCATTTTCTCGTAAATTGCCTGGAATATTGGGTTAGTACGATGCGGGTTGACGGCTTTCGTTTCGATTTTGCAAGCGTATTTTCGCGGGGGGAGGATGGCGCGGTGCAGACCAATCCGTCATTGCCCTGGAGTATTGAATTATCAAACGCCCTGGCCCAAACACCCATTATCGCCGAGGCGTGGGACGCAGCCGGACTTTATCAGGTGGGCTCCTTCCCCGGATCTCGCTGGTCGGAGTGGAATGGCCGCTATCGCGATGTAATCAGGCGCTTTATCCGTGGCGACCGTGGCTTAGTAGGCGAAGTCGCAACCTGTCTGGCCGGCAGCAGCGATCTTTACGCTGACGAGCATCGCATACCGACCAGCAGCATTAATTTTATCACCTGTCATGACGGGTTCACGCTCTGGGATCTGGTCAGCTACAATCAAAAACACAACTTGTTAAACGGCGAGAACAATCGCGACGGTACTGACAATAACCTGAGCTGGAACTGCGGCAGCGAGGGCGAGACTTCCGATCCCAACGTACTGGCGCTGCGCCACCGGCAAGCTCGCAACTTCATGGCAATCCTGTTTCTCAGTCAAGGCGTGCCTATGTTTCTCGCGGGCGATGAATTTCTGCATACGCAGAGCGGCAACAATAACGCCTGGTGCCAGAATAATGAGATTTCATGGTTAGACTGGGGACTTGCCGAAACTAATCATGAAATGGTTCGTTTCGTGCGAGAGCTGATAGCCTTTCGTCATCGTCATCCTTGTTTAAGTCGGTCACGCTTTTTTACCGGTCAGCCAGAATCTTCGCGTGGCATTCCGGATATTGCTTGGCATGGTCTGAGGCTGAATGAACCTCTCTGGGGTAACAATGAGGCCCAAGTTCTTGCTTTCACGATCGCCGGTACTACGGCCACAGAGGAAGATCTGCATATCGTTCTAAATACGTCTGAAAGTGGAGTTGACATACAACTTCCCGATATCCCGCAAAGACTATGGCATCTGGCCATTGATACAGCAGCACCGTCTCCTAATGACATACTCGAGCAGGCGCGTCAACGAGCAGCGGACGGAAATATTCAGCGAATCCAAGCTCGCAGTGTAGCTGTTTTTGAAGCGTTTGAGATTAAATCATCAACATCTTTGGCCACTCAGCTTGCTAAGCATTAGTATCTACAGAGATGCATTTACCTTGGGTCTATCAGCGAACAAAGCATCTCTATGTCCCAATGTGGTTAATTTCATTTTTAAGTTTAAGAAAAAGGTTCTTATGCGGCCTTGTGACAGTATTTTCCAATAGATAAATGAGTCTGAAAAAGGAAAAAATAAATCCTTATGACTCAGCCGCTTTTTAAGTCTCGTTCATTAATGGTT
>JBAQEN010000561.1:0-6482 GCA_049286765.1 Methylococcaceae bacterium | reverse complement strand
CCACCGATTGAAGAAAGAAGCCCGTTGTCTGAAGTTATTAATTCCCAGTCACGACTGCTACTGTAAAGCGATGTACTGGAACTTGGTTTTAACACACTTAAACCTGCGTAGCGCCCTATGATATCCTTTTCTGTCCAGTTTACTGTCTTGAGTACACGATTAGCTTCGTTCAGCAGATAATCGACTTCTTCAGTTTCAACCGTAAGATGATCAACATCCCCGCCATAATCACTATCGGACGAACCCAGCAGGGTTTGCCCGTACCAGGGGATGATAAAAAATACGCGTCCGTCAGCTTTTGCGGTTAACAGCAAAGCTTCATTCCCAAGTGTTTTTGGCAGGACTAAATGAACGCCTTTAGATAATCTGACGCTATGACTTTTATTTTTCGGGTCTGCCGACCATTGTCCGGTGCAGTTAACAAGCTGGGTAGCATAGACCATTGTTGATTTGCCGCCGATATTATCATGTATTTCAGCGCCGCAAAGCTGTCCATTTTGTTCCACAAAACCGGTGACTTTGCAATAATTAAGACAAACCGCTCCGTTAGTCTGAGCGCCGTCTATCAATTCGAGCACAAATCGGGCATCATCAGTCTGTGCATCAAAATACGTGTAGCCCGCTTTAATTCCTGTGCTATCCAGACAGGAGAAGTTTTGAGCAAAATCAGTACTCGTATGGCGGCGATAGCCCTGATTCTTCGGAACAGTGCCAGCAAGCCAATAATAGAGGATTAAACTGATGTTGAGCCGGAATGAGCCAAGACGGCTTTTGTTATAAACAGGTACCCCGATTTGTAACGGCCAGACCCGGTGTGGCGCTGTTTTAAGCAGCATCTGGCGTTCAGCAAGGGTTTTACGCACCAGTTTGAAATTCAGCGTTTCCAGATAACGCAAACCGCCTTGGATTAATTTGCTGGAAGCGGAAGATGACGCATACGCCCAGTCGCCCTGATCGACAATAGCCACTTTCAAGCCCCGCAACGCTGCGTCGTAAGCAGTCCAGGCGCCATAAACACCGCCGCCGCAAATCAACACATCAAAATGCTGATCCTTGATTTTTGAAAAATCCCGCTGCATAACTCAATTCTTATCTGCAAGGTCCTTGTGGATTTTCGGTACTCAGTATAAATGACTCCGAAAATTTGTGTATTAGCGGTGTATTTTTAACTATTGTAGGTATAAGAAGCAATGCTTTTGTAAAGCATAATCAAGTTCAGATATAAAGCGATGCCATGCGTCGCCAATAACTAGCACTATGCGCTCTGTTGTCCCAAATCAATAATTGATGACTAATATTTTTTTTCCATAATATTGAACTTAACCGCTCATTATTTTGCAGAAACGGATCTTCTTTGCCAATTACCAGGATAATATCTATTTGCCTCAGGTAACCTAAACGCAAGGGACAATCCAGATTGGACAAAAAATGACAGGGAGTATGAAAATAAATATCTTCATTATAAAAACCATCGAAAAGATCGTTAAAACCCTCGATATTCAGTGTGAGGTCATAACGGCCTGAGAATGCAACCAGTTTTTTAAACAAATGGGGGTGGCGAAATGCGATATTGGCGGCATGGAAAGCGCCGAGACTCAAACCATGAGAAATAACACATTCATGCGGATTCTTATTTTGCATAAAGGGCAGCACTTCATTCAAGACGTATTCTTCAAAGGCTATATGGCGTTGAATACGGGCAGAGGGATGCGCCCGGCTACAATAAAAACTTTCATTATCAACGCTATCGATACAATAAAGCTGAAGATGACCCTGCTCTATTTTGTGCTCTAAAGACTTTACTATACCGAGATTTTCGTACTCATAAAACCGGCCATTGCGTGTTGGGAAAATCAGTACTTTTGCACCGGCATGACCAAATACCAGTAACTCCATATCGCGCTGTAATCGACCACTCCACAACTTGTGATATTCACGGTTCATTGATAGTCCCTGCTTTTGTGACGTTAAAATTATTCACTGAGAGGTGCAAAAAAAGCATCAAGTTCATGAATTAGCTCTAGTTCTTGCTGTTGTTGACCGGGGTAGTTGTGATGCCCCGCTTGTAACGTAAATAATTGTTTTTGTCCAGCTAATGCGTTGTAAATTGCAAACTGCCCGGGAGGAGCTACACAGGGGTCGAATAGTGCACATGCACAATGTACCGGTATCGTGATCCGCTTCGCCGCCAAGGCAGCATCGTAATATCGTAATGTATTAAGGGTCTGTTTTTTATGAGCTCGATAAGACTGTTGCAAGCCTTGTCCGCTGCCTTGTGTTGCCAGCCTTAAGCGTAATGGATGATGGCCAAAAGTGGGGGTATTGAGATGACCTCGTGCAATACGCTGTTCCCAAGCCAAGGCTAAAGCGCCGATACCGCCGGAAAAGCTGATTCCCAAATAGCCCAAATGTCCCGCTATATAAGGGAAAAGATGTAACAGGGCGCTGACTGCCAGCCACACATCTTCAACACAGCCGCCCAGAATATAACGGTCTACATCATTGATATCATGTTGTACATGATAATAAGGTTCGGAAGAAATGGATGGCTGAGCACTCAGGGCTAAACCACGAAAACTGGGAAACAATAGGGCTGCGTTCTCAAACGGCAAATGAAAAACGGGTTCATTACGCCCGCCATAACCATGGCCAATAATGAAGCCGCGCTTTATAACATCAGAAACCGGTAACAACAACCAGCCTCGAATCGTAAAGTTATCCGTAGAGGTGTAACTGATCTCGAATAGTCGCCAGCCCAGTATATTTTCATTTACAATCTTTGTCTGCGGCTGAGGGGCGACAGTTAATGCTTTCTGATAGCGCGTTTGCCAAAAGTGATCAAAATTTTTTGGTTCTTTCGGTGTTTTTACAACTAACAACTGCTGGAGCGAATAACCATAGGTCGGGTCAAAGCCATATTCACTTATATCCATAATACCTTATACGTTTTAATTAAGATCGTTATTCGCCAAAAAAGGCAGGCTTTTATATCATTGTAACTATTACAGGATTATTTACTTGCGTGAGACATAGAAAAAGATAATCTGCAACATTGACACGCTCAAATATCATACAACAGTATATATTCAGATGAGAGAGTCTGGCCATATTTACAGTAGAACTATCGTGTTGTGTTTAGCAGGAGTTATTTGTCTAACTAGTTATCAGCTTAACTGTTTGTTTGTCACACTTACACTTTATAGTCATTGAACCGATTATAAATCAATTGGTTACAGATTACCATGTCATAAAAAGAACTATCTATAGCCTTGAAACGGATTGTTTCCGGCTATTTGGGAGACTATCCGATCAATATGTCAAATGATCATATTGAGCCAGATCTCGAATGATAAGGTCTCGAAAAATTACAAGAGATAGAAGCGGAGGCGCTTAGCCAGGCTGTTAGCCGGCTCGCTCTAAAAGGAGCCAGCAGCGCTTGGTTTGAAATTCTGATATTTAGCCCAGACTGCCATCGTAGTGTCGGAAATAAAAAACGAATTTTAATATGCGATAAGACTATTCTGTCTCCAACTTTCAGGTACTGAGAGTACACTGAAATACGATGAATGGGGCGAACGTTCAGCCCGCCAATTGTGCAACAGGATGTGCCGAAGAACGAGGCGCAACATTAGCTAAGCTGACATTGGCGCCGGTCTATGGATTCTGCTGAACTTTCTGTTGCTCCTTTATCCGCTCTGCCATTTTTATGTGCGCTATAAACTACGGTACCCGGAAAACCGCTGATCCAGTATTTTATTCCGTATCAGTGCTATTATTTCAAGCCTCTCTTGTTTAAGCCATTAATCCAGCTATGTTAAAAAACCTCGTAAAATCAGTTTCCGCCTTTGCCGTGATTTTGCTGGAATTTACTTGCCCCAATATATCTGCGGCAACTCCAGGACTGGAAGATTTCCCCCCGGTTATTTTATGGGCCTGGGAGCGCCCGGAAGATTTACGTTTTCTCGATAAACAACGGTTTGGTGTCGCTTTTTTGGCGCAGACGCTGCAATTAAAAGGCGATAAACTGATTTTAGTACCGCGCAGGCAGCCCTTGAAAGTTTCTCCTGAAACCCGGCTGATTGCCGTAACGCGCATCGAAATGAACCCTAGTAAATTACCCGCGGCAGTTTTATCGGATGCCCAATGCAATGAGGTAATCAGGTTGGTGTTGCGGACATTGACCCTGAAAAACGTTTCAGCGATTCAGATTGATTTCGATGCCAAGCGGTCTGAACGCACCTTTTATCGACGGTTTCTGGATACTTTACGAGCCCGGCTACCCGAATCCATACCGTTGTCGATTACCGCATTGGCATCCTTTTGTATAGGTGATGGCTGGATCAAGAATTTGCCGGTAGACGAAGCGGTTCCGATGATTTTCCGCATGGGCGAAGATGCCGGCCGGGTGAAGCAGTTTCTGCAGCAAGGCAACGACTTTCCGGTTCCGCTTTGCAGGCATAGTTACGGTATCGCGACCGATGAACCCTTGCCGTTCAATTTTGCTAAACTGCGGCGGCTATATGTTTTTAAAGGCCAATCAGAAGGCTGGACGCAGGAAGATACGGAAAATTTAAAATAACCGGTTTTGTTAGTTGTATTTGGCAATTCCTCAATCAAAAAGCTGGAGTTTAAGGTTATGAAAAGTATGTTTAAGGAATCTCTGAACAAGTTTGTTGCTCTGCTGATGCGCGATTGCATGGATGCAGGCGATAATGCAACGCAGGGAGCCTTTACCGCGAGGGCTGAGAAGAAATCATCTGTTTATATTCCCTTCATCCCAGCCCCTTCAACGCTGCTCAGTGCAGGTTTCTCCCTCGATGGAGAAGGAGCAAGCACTTATCCAGTTACCTGTGCCCAAAGGTGCAGGAGATTTAATCAGGATTTCATTAAAACTTTGCTTGTTTCGGGATTTACTTTTTTAGTATCTGTCGCCGGTACGCCGGCTATAGCTTGCGGTCCCAGCTTTCCAGAACCGATATTCACGTTTTCGATTCGTCCCGAGAACTTCGCCGATTTTGCCCAGGGCAAGGTAGGCATAATTCAGCCGGAATGGAATCGTTCGGTGTTGTTCGTTGCCTATCGCGAGCTAAACGGTTTACCGTTTTCTGAAAATGAACAAAAGGATTTGGTGCGCAATTGGCAGGCTGAATACGAACTGATAGATGTTAATGAAGCGGCAAAAAATACGGCGATTAAAAACTGGTTAATGGTGCGTAACAAGGTGTTGACGGATGAACCGGAGCCGAAGATTTATGAATTGCGTAAAACCGGAAACGGCTATGACTATTTTCTAAATTGCACCGCAGGCGCTTTCGACAATGCCGTCAAGACGCTCGCAGCGAGGATCTCAAACTATACCCTCAATGCCGAGGTTAAAGATTGGGTACGGGCGCAAGATCAGGTTTTTGCCAATTGTTCTGAAACCACGGCAATGCCTGCTGAAGCCGGGGCGGATGCGCCGGTTTGGTTGAAAAATGATCGCGATTATCAAATTGCCGCCGCGCATTTTTATGCCATGCAGTATCAAGAAGCAAAAGACCGCTTTGTGAAAATTGCCGGGAATAACGCATCAGAATGGAACCAGCTAGCTGCTTATCTGCTGGCCAGGGCGGCTGTGCGGCAAGCCAGTACGTTTGACGGTGAAGATGCAGGCAAAGCGCAGGCGTTTTACGCGCAGGCGCTAGAGCAAATCAATGCCGTGTTGGCGAATGGGCAATTATCCAGCTATCATCCCGCCGCCTTGCAGTTGTTGAATTTTGTCAATTTCCATTTGCACCCTGAACAACTGCATGATGAGCTTGCCAAAAAGCTCACGGTTAAAGAAGAAAATCCCCATTTTTTTCAGGATTTGACCGACTACCGGCGCTTGCTTGATAAGGTGGATATAGATGACGAGTATGCGAGCGCGGAAGCAAAAGCGTGGAATAGCCGATTTCGCAAGGCTAGCGATTTAACGGACTGGATTTTTACCCTGCAATCCAGTGCGCCGGATGTATTTATACATACTTTTGAGCGTTGGCAGGCAACAAAAAATGTCGCCTGGCTGGCCGCAAGTTTGATCAAAGCCCCGGTTAATGCGCCGGAAGCTGCGGCCTTAATCTCAGCAAGCCAGGCCATTAACAGTGATTCAGCCGCCTTTTTAACCGCGAATTATCATGCGGTGCGTTTGCAAATGGCGCAAGGTCAGGCAGACGCGGCAAGGAAGACACTGGATGCTATTTTGACCGCTGACCATCCGACATTAAATAAATCGGCAAGCAGTCAACTGTATTCACAGCGTATGCTGCTGGCGCAGAATGTCGATGAATTTGTTAAATATGCCCAGCGCCGGGCAGCGGTTTTTTCTTATAGCGGCAGTAATTATGAGCTGATTGATGTAGAAAAACCAGATGAAGGCGAAGATTACAATCGCAACGAACGCGAATGGCTACAGCGCACGATGTTTGACGTCGATGCTGCACGCACGCTGAATTTGCATACGC
>JBAQEN010000560.1:0-2177 GCA_049286765.1 Methylococcaceae bacterium | reverse complement strand
GCGCAATGGCGGGTACCGGTCCAGGAAGTCCGGGCCGAGCAAGATCATGTCCTCCACCCCGCCACCGGCAGAACACTCGGCTACGGTCAACTGGCCGAAGCCGCCGCAAAATTGCCGGTGCCTGCTCGCGAAACCTTGCGGCTGAAGAATCAGGCGGATTTCCGTTACATCGGCAAGGGCCAGGTCGGGATTTACGACGGGCAGGACATAGTCACTGGCCGGGCACAGTACGGCATCGACGTCCGTCTCAAAGACATGCTTTACGCCGTGATAGCGCGCCCACCCGTATTCGGCGGCAAGGTCCTGAGTTACGATGCCAAGGATGCTCTCAAGGTGCCGGGCGTGTTAAAGGTTATGGAGCTGAAAAGCAGTCCGCCGCCCGCTGACTTCAACCCACTCGGGGGCATCGCCGTAATTGCCGGCAATACCTGGGCAGCTATCCAGGGGCGCAAGGCGCTCAAGATTGAATGGGAAAAGGGGCCAAACGGTGCCTACGATTCCGTCGCTTACAAGGCTGAACTTGAAGCCGCCGCGCGCAAACCGGGCAAAGTGGTCCGCAACCAGGGTGGCGTTGATGCCGCCTTGAAAGGCGCGGCCAAACGGGTGGAAGCTGAATATTATGCTCCGCATCTCGCCCAGGCCCCCATGGAACCACCGGCGGCGACAGCCCGCATTATCAAGGGAAAATGCGAAATCTGGGCCTGCACGCAGGCACCACAGGCATCTCGTGAATATGTAGCCAAATGGCTCAAGCTGCCGGAGGACAATGTCACGGTACACGTCACCCTGCTGGGTGGCGGTTTCGGACGCAAATCCAAACCCGACTATGTCATTGAAGCTGCGCTATTGTCGCAGGCGATGAACGGCAAGCCGGTCAAGCTGACCTGGACCCGCGAGGACGACCTGCACCATTCTTATTTCCATACGGTTTCAGTCGAGCGGCTGGAGGCGGGGCTGGATACCCAGGGTAAACCGGTGGCCTGGCTGCACAGAACGGTTGCGCCGACGATTTCGTCCACTTTCGGCCCCGACAGCAAGCACCAGATGCCGGCCGAACTCGGTATGGGGGTCATCAATGTGCCCTTTGCCATTCCCAACCTGCGGATCGAAAATCCCGAGGCGGAAGCGCATACCCGCATCGGCTGGTTTCGTTCGGTGTCCAATATCCCGCATGCCTTCGCCATCCAGTCTTTCGTAGCCGAATTGGCCGCTGCCGCGGGGCGCGATCCCAAGGATTTCCTGCTTGACCTGATCGGCCCGCCACGGCATATTGATCCGCGTACCCTTGGAGATACCTGGAATCAGGGCGAATCACCCGAGCTATACCCGCTGGACACCGGACGCCTGCGCGGTGTGATCGAAACCGTTGCGCGCGAGGCAGGCTGGGGACGCACGCTACCCAAGGGGCGAGGATTGGGCATTGCCGCTCATTACAGCTTCGTCACTTACATTGCGGTGGTAGCGGAAGTGGCCGTCGACGAGAACGGTGCATTGAGCATACCCCGTATTGATGTGGCCGTGGATTGCGGCCCACAGGTTAATCCGGAGCGCATCCGCTCGCAGATCGAGGGCGCCTGTATCATGGGTGTCAGTCTCGCCACCCTGGGAGAAATCAGCTTCAAGGAAGGCGCGGTGATGCAGGATAACTTCCATGCCTACCAGCTTACCCGCATGGATGACGCGCCCCGCGAAATCCGGGTTCATCTGCTGCCCACAATCGGCTTTGATACGCCGCTTGGCGGAGTGGGCGAACCGGGCGTCCCGCCCATCGCGCCGGCATTGTGCAACGCGATTTTTGCAGCAACTGGCCAACGCATCCGCCAATTGCCTATCCGGGATCAGTTGCGAAAAGACTGAACACTTTTTATCGTCGAGTAGCCAACATAATAGGCTTTAACGCGTTTTAACCTTTCCAATTTTTATAATATTTTTTGATATGTATTTTAACGCAAAGAATAAGCCCTGCTGAGGGGATAGTGACTAAGTTACAATTCTAATGTGCATGGTTACGGAAGTGGGTTTGAGTAGACTTATACTAAATTTATAAATGTTAGCAATGGCAATCGTGAAGGTCCAGCAATAGCCTCTTCCAATGCTAAATGAGTCTGAAGGAGTTCCGTATTTCTAACGGGCAATGAGTCTGACAAATGCTTAAATCTCGTTCATGATAAGAGAAT